>DASWKP010000291.1:0-3499 GCA_036396575.1 Longimicrobiales bacterium
GAGCCGAAGGGCCCGTCCGACACCGTCGAGATCAGGTCCTCCTCGGTGATGATCCGCTCTCCCCGCGTGCCTTCCTCGTCCGAGATGTCGAAGTACACGATCCCGTCCACGATGGTCTTCTCCACCCGGGAGAAGGCGTCGAAGGGAGACCCGTTGAGGAGCACCACGTCCCCCTGCTTGCCCACCTCCAGACTGCCCACCTTGTCGTCGATGAGCATCATGCGCGCCGGGTTCAACGTGAACATGCGCAGGGCCTCCTCCTTGGAGAGGCCACCATAGCGCATGGGCTTGGCGATCTCCTTGTAGAGGAATCCCTGAAGCCACGGGATGTCCGTGTTGATGGCCGTGAGGACGCCGTGCTCCTGCAGGATGGCCGCGTTGTGGGGAATCGCGTCGTAGGCTTCGATCTTGTAGAGCCACCAATCGCTGAAGGTGGCGGCCGCCGCCCCGTGCTCGGCCATCTCCGTGGCCACGCGGTAGCCCTCCAGGACGTGGGTGAACACGTCGATCCTGAAGCCGAACTCCTCGGCCACCCGCATGAGCATCAGGATCTCGTCGGACCGGTAGGAGTGGGCGTGGATGCGGATGCGCCCCTCCATGATGTCCAACAGCGCGTCCATGCGGAGGTCCCTCCGGGGAGCCACCCGGAAGGAGCGGGGATCGTCCTCGTACCTCTGCCACACGTCGCGGTACGCCCCGGCGGCCGTGAAGGCCTCCCGGTATATGGCCTCGACGCCCGAACGGGAATGCGGGAAGCGGGCGTCGTCGGAGAACCCGCCGCCTTTGCGCGTGACGTTCTCGCCCAGGGCGAACTTCACGAAGCGGGGCGCGCCCGGCATCAGCAGATCGTGGGAAGCCTCCATCCCCCAGCGCATCTTGATGACGGCGCTCTGGCCGCCGATCGGGTTGGAGCTGCCGTGCATGATGCGAGCGGTCGTCACGCCCCCGGACAGGGCCTGGTAGATCTGGAAGTCTTCGGTGGTGAGGGCGTCGATGACCCGCACCTCGGGCACGAGGGGAGCCGAGAACTCGTTGGTGGCCGACATGGCCGTGTGGGAGTGCTCGTCGACCAACCCGGGGATGGCGTTCATGCCCGAGCCGTCGATGACCTCGGTGTCGCCTGAGGCGGTGAGGCCCACGCCGATCTCCCGGATGACGCCGTCCACGATGAGGATGTCGGCGCCCGCCAGAACCTGGCCCGCCGCCGTCCAGATCGTGTCGAGGTTCTGGATGAGGAGGCTCCCCACCGGGTAGGTCCCGGCGTCCGCGGGGATCTGGGGCTCCCATTCCTGGGCTCCCGCCGCGGTCGCCAGCGTTGCCGCCAGGACGAGGGCGATGGCTCCCGTGACGTTCCTTCTCTCGCGCGTCCTCATCGTGAACCTCCCAGGAATCCCGGCCGCTTGGTGGCGGTGAAGTTGACTTCCCCGAAGGGGGTGGAACCCGACCCGGTGATGCTCGTCCCATCCTCGGACACGGACCCCGTGAGGACGATGGGCTCGGGCAGCCCTTCGGCCTGGAGCCGGAGGGTGACCGAGCTTCCGGAGATGCTCCCCTCGACGTCCGTGGGGGGCATGTCGCCTCCCGTCATCCTCCCGGTCAGGCTTCCGTCCTCGGACTGTTCCAGCGTCAGGGTCACCTCCATGGCCTGCCCGGCGGCGTCCAGGTCCACGGCCCACTCGCCGCCGAGGTTGGCCGCGGGCGCCTCTCCGCTGCCGCCCGATCCTCCCCCGCTCGCCTCCTCCAGCGCCCCCTCGAGGAAGGCGTAGGTGACCTTGGTGTCCTCGCCCAGGAGCTCGCCGTCGGTGACCACGAACGTGGCCGCCATGCCCGGCTCCACGCGGGTCATCTCCGTGAGGCCCAGGAGAGCCGCCGGCGCGGTGGTCAGCGCGGCCACCGCCCCCTCCGGTGACAGTCCGAACTCCACCGCCTTGCGGGCACCCTCCAGCAAGTCGCCCGTGCCCCCTCCGCTGGTCAGAGCGAACGTCACACCAGCTCGCTCGAGGCGGCCGGCGTTGGACCACAGGTTCTCGAAGCGCTCCTTCTCCCGGACCTGATCGGGCTTCAGCTCGCCGGGGACCGTGTCGGCGTCGGGGTCCCAGTCCGAGGGGCTGGGAAAGTCCAGCGACACCAGGACGGGCACCTGCCGCGACACCAGCTCGCCGGCCACCTTCCACGCCTCGTCTCCACCGACCACCACCATCCCGAAGCCGAATTGGTCCTGGAGATCGAAGGCGCGCCGGATGTCCTCGGCCCCGTCCGCCCTGAAGAAGACCGGCGCTTCCCGCCGGGCGGCGGCCTGTAGCGCCTCGTGGTCCGGATCCCAGCCCGGGGCAATCATCCCCCGGGGATCCGCGGCGTAGGCGGCGCGCACGGCCTCGTAGCGCTCGGCGTCCAGGAAGGCCTGGCGCAGGTAGGCGATGACGCCGAAGAGCTGGGAGGGATACACCCCGGAGGCCGACTGAAAGGCCAGGGTCAGCCCCGCGCTCTCCGAGGCCACCAACTCCCATGGCGCCCCGGCCGAGGCCCGATGCACGAGCACCGCCGGTTGCCCCGGAGCCAGGCCGCCCGAGGGATGCACCAGCGCCGCCACGACACCCCGCGCCCGCTGCTGGGCGAGGTCGTCGCCCACCGCCACCAGGTAGTCCGCCACCCGGCGGTGCGGCAGGAAGCCCTGACGCGAGCGGGGCGGAGCCCACGCCGGCGGATCGTCCTCACCGTCCCGGGCCTCGGGCCACTCGACCTCGGCGGTCCCCTCGGCGTCCACCAGGCCGGGATAGACGAACAGGCTGTCGCCCTCCAGTACGCGGGCGTCGGGAGGAATGGCCGCTCCCGGCGCCATGGCCTGGATGAGGCCCCCTCGAACCACGATGTTGACGCTGTCCGTCCGCGAGCCGTCGGCGCCGACGACCGTGACGTTCTCCAGGGCATAGGCCGCGGGAGGCGGTGGAGCGTCATACTGTGCCTCGGCCCTCCGGGGTGCGACGCCGCACAACAGCGCCGCCACCACCGCGACGGGGAGGAGTCTGGTTCCCGACATGCGCTGATTACCTCGTGTCTTCGTGGAACGGGACGGAAAGGCAGGAGACTAGCGAATCCGGGATGGTTGACGCCAGCCGGAGCCCCGACGAGCTTGCGCCGCCCAGGAGGCACGCCCACATGGTCGACACCCCACCGATGGAGCCCCTCGAGGCCCTCCCCGCGGCCGCACGCGGCACCGGACCCGCGGATCTGGGTCTCGTCATGGGCGGGGGAGGAGCCCGGGCCGCGTACCAGGTCGGCTTTCTCCGCTGTGTGGCCCGGCGCTTTCCCGAGCTCGACGTTCCCTACATCACGGGCACCTCCGCCGGCGCCATCAACGCCGCGCACCTGGCGTCCCATCACGGCACCTTCCTCCAGGCCGTGGACGAGCTCAGCCAGCTCTGGGGCAACCTGTCCATCGAAGACGTCTTTCGGGTGGACTCCGGGTCCATGATGCGCAGCCTGATGCGGTGGACGTCCC
>DASWKP010000292.1:0-11754 GCA_036396575.1 Longimicrobiales bacterium
GCTCCCTGGCCCTCGGGGGCGCCATCGGCGTGATGGCCATTCTCCTCAAGGCCGAGTTCCTGCTGGTCATCGTGGGGGGCGTGTTCGTCATGGAAGCCCTCTCGGTGATGATCCAGGTCGGCTGGTTCAAGTGGACGGTCCGCCGCCATGGCGTGGCGCGCCGCGTGTTCCTGATGGCCCCCCTGCATCACCACTTCGAGAAGCTCGGCTGGCCCGAATCGAAGATCGTGATCCGCTTCTGGATCCTCGGAATCCTCTGCGCGGCGCTGGGCATCAGCACCCTGAAGATCCGGTGAATCGTGAACCCCGACGTATCGATCCTGGGCCTGGGCGCCAGCGGCGTTGCCGCGGCGCGCCTGGCCCTGAACAAGGGAGGTAAGGTCTATGTCTCGGATACGCGCTCTGACCCCGCGGTTGCAACTCGTGGAGCCGAGCTCGAGGCCCTGGGAGCCCGGGTGGAGCTGGGACGGCACGACGTGGAACGAATCGCCGCCTCCGGCACCGTGGTGGTCAGTCCTGGAATCGCCCCGGACGCTCCGGTGCTCCGGGCTCTCGGGGCCCGCCACGTCGCCTGGATCAGTGAGCCTGAGTTCGCCATTCGGTTCTACCAGAGTCCACTGATCGCCGTGACCGGAACCAACGGGAAGACCACGACCAGCGCGCTCACGGCCCACCTCCTGAGGGCGGGCGGCATCGACGCCGCCCTGGGGGGCAATATCGGGGCCGGACTGGGTCCACCCGCGTCGGAGCTGGCTCTGCGGGAGCCGGCTCCGGCCTGGTACGTGCTCGAGGTCTCCTCGTTTCAACTCGCCTACGTCGACCGCTTCCGCCCGGCCATCGGCGTGGTCACCAATCTGGCCCCCGACCACCTGGACCGGTACGACGGCATCGGGGCCTACTACGCGGACAAGGCCCGCCTCTTCGACTCGGCGGACCACGACAGCCGCTGGGTCCTGAACGCCGACGACCCCGCGGTCCTCGAGCTGGCCGGCGACGCCCCGGGCCGGCGGTCGTACTTCTCCACGAAGCGGGTCGTGGACGGGGGCAGCCTGGAGGACGGACGGCTCACCCTCGGGCGGGGGGACCGGCGCACTCCCCTCCTGCCCAGGGACGACCTTCCTCTCCTGGGCGACCACAACGTGGCCAACGCCCTGGCCGCCGCCGTGGCCGCGTGGCTCGCCGGCGTGGACGAGGGCCTGCTGGGGGATGGCCTGCGGGGCGCGCGACCGCTGCCCCACCGCCTGGAGCCCGTGGCCGAAGTGAACGGCGTCCTGTGGGTCAACGACTCCAAGGCCACCAACGTGGCCGCCGCGGCCAGCGCTGTGCGGAGCCTCGCCGGGACCCTGGTCCTGCTCCTGGGGGGCAAGGACAAAGGGGAGGACTTCGGCGCTCTGCGAGGTGCCCTGATGGGCCGCGTGCGCCGGGTCCTGGCTTACGGCGCGGCAGGCCCGCGCATCCGGGCCGAGTTGACCGGCCATGTGGACGTGGAGCTGGTGGAGGGCGGCCTGGACGACGTGGTGCGGGTGGCTCGAAGCGTGGCCGCGCCCGGGGACGTCGTCCTGCTCGCCCCGGCGTGCTCGTCCTTCGACATGTTCGAGAGCTACGAGGAGCGGGGCGCCCTTTTCCGGGAGCTCGCCCGCGAAGGGGCGGCCTGATGGCGGCCCGGCCCCTCGACGTGGCCCCCGTGGGCCCGGTGGCACTGCCCGACATCGGCCTGGGCCGGGGCTGGGAGCCCGCCGTACTCATGACGGTTACGCTCCTCCTCCTCTCGTTCGGGCTGGTCACGCTCTACAGCGCCAGCGCCCCTCTGGCCCGGCGCGAGGATCTCGTGGACTACCACTACGTCCTCCGCCAGACCTGGGGGGCCGCGATCGGGCTGGTGGCGCTCGTGGCGTGCTCCCGTATCCCGTACCGCTTCTGGAGCGCGATGGCGTGGCCCATCCTGGGCGTGACGCTGGTCTTCCTGCTGCTGCTCGTGCTCCCCGGCACCGAGTCGATCTCCCCCGAGGTGAACGGGGCCCGCCGGTGGCTGAACCTGGGCGTCAGCTTCCAGCCCTCGGAGATCGCCAAGGTGGCCGTCGTGGTGTGGACCGCCATGCTCGCGGTGAGGAAGCAAGGCCAATTCCAGAGCCTGCGCCAGGGGCTGATGCCCTTCATGGTAGTGTGGGCGGCGCTCATCGTCCTGATCGGCCTCGAGCCGGATCTGTCCACGGCGTGCCTGGTGGGGATGCTCGGGGGCATGATCGTCTTCGCCGCCGGGGGCCGCGTCGCGCACTTCCTGTTCCTGGGCGGGGTGGTCGCTCCATTCCTGTGGGGTCAGCTCCAGGTCACGTTTCGCGCCCAGCGCCTCATGGCGTTCCTCGACCCCGCGGCCGACCCGTCGGGGGCGGGCTTCCAGGTGCGCCAGTCCCTCATCGCCATCGGCTCGGGCGGGCTCGCGGGCCAGGGCTTCGGCGAGGGCCGCCAGAAGTTCGGGTTCCTGCCCGAGGCCCACAACGACTTCATCTTCGCCATGGTCGGCGAGGAGTGGGGCTTCCTGGGCGTCCTCACCTTCCTGGGCCTCTACGTGACCCTCGTGATGGTGGGCTTCCGCATCGCTCGGAGGGCCCCGGACCTCTTCGGGCAGCTCCTGGCCATCGGACTCACGAACCTCATCGCGCTTCAGGCGTTCCTGCACATGTCGGTGGGGTTGGGCCTGGTTCCTCCCACTGGCCTGGCGCTGCCGCTGGTCTCGTACGGGCGCTCCAACCTCCTGGTCACCCTGGCGGCCGTGGGCATGCTCATGGCCATCGCTCGGGAGACCGAGAGTGGCGGGTACGCCGGAGGGTCCGGTGCATGAGGCGCCCCGCGCGGTCGTCCTCTTCTCCGGCGGCGGTACGGGAGGGCACCTCTACCCGGCCCTGGCGCTCGCCGAAGCCCTGGCCGAGGCGCGCCCCGACGTCCGGGCGTTCTTCGTGGGGGCCCGGCAGGGCGTCGAGGCCCGCATCCTGCCCGCCCGGGGCGTCGACCATCACCTCCTCCCGGTCCGGGGGCTCGCGCGGCGCGAAGGGTTGGCCAACGCCCGCGCCGTTCCCGCGCTCCTGCGCTCCGTCGCCGAGGCGGATGAGCTGTTCCGGCGCCTGCGACCGGATCTGGTCGTGGTGACGGGCGGCTACGCCGGGGCTCCCGCGGGCCTCGTGGCCGTGCTCCGGGGCGTTCCCCTGGTCCTCCAGGAGCAGAACAGCGTCCCGGGCATCACCACGCGGGGCCTGGCGCGCTGGGCCCGGCAGATCCACCTCGCCTTTCCGGAGGCGGCGCAGGCGCTGCCCCGCTCCGTGCGGATGGCGGTGAGGCTGTCGGGCAACCCCGTGCGGCCCCCGGTGGCCGTGGACCGCGTTGCCGCCCGGGCCGCCTTCGGGCTGGACGCCCATGGGTCCGTCGTGTTGGTCGTGGGAGGAAGCCAGGGCTCCGCCACGCTGAACCGCATCGTGGGCGAGGCGGTGGCCGCCGTGGGCGGTGGCGAGGATCCGCCCCCCGCCGGCCTGCAGCTCCTGTGGGCGACCGGGCCCGCCCATCTGGACGCCGTGCGGAGCGCGCTGGGGGCGTCACCGCCCTCATGGGTGCGCACCGTCGGCTACATCGACGACATGCACCTCGCTCTGGGCTGTAGCGACCTGGCGGTGAGCCGGGCCGGAGCCATGGCCACCGCGGAGTTCCTGGCCTGGGGCGTACCCATGATCCTGGTGCCCCTGCCCACGGCGGCGGCGGACCATCAGAGGCAGAACGCCCGCGCTCTGGAGGAAGCGGGCACCGCCCTCCACCTTCCGGAGGCGGGACTGAGCGGAGCGGAGCTGTGGCATTCGGTGATGGGGCTGGTCGGCGATCCGGCCCGGCTCGAGGCACTTCGGAAGGCCGCGCGCGAGCGCGGGCGCCCGGGTTCCGCGCGTCGGATCGCCGCCGCCCTGGCCGAACTGCTCCCTTCCGCGCGCGGTCCTCTGCGTGGGAGGCGCCCGTGAGCGATCGGGACCTCCTCGCCCTGTCCCGGAAAGGACCGGTCCACTTCATGGGGATCGGTGGCGCCGGCATGTGCTCGCTGGCGGAGGCCCTGGTGCGTTCCGGTGGCGAGGTCACGGGATGCGACCTGCGGACGGGCCCGGTCACGGAGCGCCTCGAGGCGTTGGGGGCCCGCGTGGAACGGGGGCACGATCCGGCGCATCTGGAGGGCGTGGTCGCCCTCGTCACGACTTCGGCCATCCCCTCCAATCACGCGGAGCTGGCCCGGGCCCGGGAGCTGGGCATCCCGGTCCTCAAGCGGGCCCAGGCCCTGGGCGACCTCGTGAACGGCGGGACGGTGGTTGCCGTGGCCGGAACCCACGGCAAGACCACCACGACCGCCATGCTCACCGAGATTCTGGTCGCGTGCGGCCGGGATCCGACCGGCCTGGTCGGTGGTCCCGTCGTGGCGTGGCAGGGCAACCTGCGCTTCGGAGCCTCGGATCTCTTCGTGGTGGAGGCCGACGAGTTCGACCGCTCCTTCCACACGCTCGAGCCGGACGTGGCCGTCCTGACCAACGTCGAGGCGGACCACCTGGACGTCTACGGTGACCTGGAGGGCGTCCGGCAGGGCTTCCGTGACTTCCTGGCCAAGGTGGATCCGGACGGGCGCGTCCTGGTGTGCGGCGACGACGTGGGCGCCTCGCGGATGCTTCCCGCAGCTCCGGTGCCGGCCACCACGTACGGGTTGTCGGCGGGGTGCCAGCTCCGGGGCGTGGACGTCGTCGCGGGGCCCGGCGGCACCCGGTGCCAGGTGCTGGAAGAGGGCCGGGACCGGGGGCGGATCGAGGTGCCCATCCCGGGCCAGTACAACCTGCGCAACGCCCTGGGGGCGGCCGCCGCCGCCCGGGCCCTGGACGCTCCCTGGGACGCCATCCGGGAAGGCCTGTCCGCGTTCCAGGGGGTGCATCGGCGCTTCCAAGTTCTGGGGGAGGTCGGCGGCGTCACCGTGGTGGACGACTACGCCCACCATCCCACGGAGGTGGCCGCGATCCTGGAGGCCCTTCTGGTGGTGTACCCGGGCCGCCGGGTCGTGGCCGTCTTCCAACCGCACCTCTTCACCCGCACCCGGGACTTCGCGGGGGACTTCGGCCGGGCGCTGGCGCGCGCCGACGTGGTGTGGGTCACCGACATCTACCCGGCCCGTGAGAGCCCCATCCCCGGCGTCACCGGAGAGCTGGTGGTCGGGGAGGTGCGGAAGGCCCGGGGGGAGGAGGATCCGGTCCGGTACCACCCGCTGCTGGAGGGATTGGCCGCCGCCGTCGCCGGCGACGTCCGGCCCGGAGACGTGGTCGTGACCCTGGGCGCCGGCTCGATCGAAGCCCTCGGCCCGGAGGTGGTGCGCCGCCTCGGGGGGGCTCATGAGGCCGGCGCGGTCCACGCGCCCGGAGGGAGCCATGAGTAAGGGCGTCCTGCGCTTCCTGCTGGTCGGCGCGCTGGCCGCCGCCCTGGCCGAGGGTGGAACCCGCGTGCCCGAGGCGCTGGCCGCGGTGGACGCCTTCAGAATCCGGGGCGTGAGGGTGGAGGGCGCCCGCTTCATCAGCGCCAGCGAAGCCTTGCGAGTGGCGGCGCTCCCCGTGGGCGCCAGCGTGTGGGACGCGTCCGACGCGTGGGAGGCCCGGCTGCGGGCCCATCCCCTGGTGCTCGACGCGCGCATCCGGCGCAAGCTCCCGGACAGCCTCGTCTTCGAGCTTGTGGAGCGTCAGCCGGTGGCTCTGGTGGCCATCCCCACGCTGGAGCCCGTCGACCGGGACGGTCACGTCCTGCCCGTGGACCCCGCCGAGCACCGCCTGGACTTGCCCCTCCTCCGCATCGGCGCCGGATCCGACAACGGAGCGCCCGGCGCGCCCGGAGTGGCCAGGATCCGGCCCCTGGCGCTCGAGGTCGAGCGCCTGGCCCGCGCGGAGCCGTCGTTCATGGGCCTGGTCTCCGAGCTGGCCTGGGACCGGGGCGGCGACGCCGTGGCGCTGTGGGGGGATCCGGCCCTGACCGTCCGCTTTCGCCCGCCCCTGGCGGCTCACCGTGTCCGGGAGGCCGTGTCGGTCATCGCCGACGCGGCCCGCCGGTTTCCCGATCGCCGCCTACGAACCGTGGACCTACGCTACGCGGACCAGGTCGTGGTCCGCTTCTGAGAGCCGAGGAAACGACGAGCATGCGCTCCAATCTCATCGCCGGCCTGGACATCGGGACGACCCGTACGTGCGTCGTCATCGGCGAGCTGACCGGGGACGCCCGGCGTGCCGGCCTCAAGATCCTGGGCGTCGGTCAGGCCCGCTCCGGCGGCCTGAGGGGGGAGCTCGTCACCAACATCGAAGAGGCGACCGAGTCCGTCCGCACGGCCGTCAAGGAGGCCGAGCTCATGGCGGGGGTCACCGTGGACCGCCTCTACACGGGGATCGCCGGCGAGCACATCCAGGCCCGGGCCTCGATGGGCGTCGTGGCCGTGAGCGGCCAGGACATCCAGGACTCCGACGTCGATCGGGTCCACGAGGTGGCGCGGGCCGTGGCGCTGCCCCCGGATCGGGAGCTCGTCCACGCCATCCCCACCGAGTACATCGTCGACCACCAGGGCGGCATCAAGGACCCCGTGGGGATGTCGGGCACGCGCCTCGAAGCCGAGGTCTACCTGGTCACCTGCTCGAGCACGGCCGCGGAGAACATCCGCCGAGCCGTGGGCCGGGCGGGCTACCGGGTGCAGGAGCTGGTCCTGGAGCCGCTGGCCTCTTCGCGGGCCGTCCTCACCGAGGACGAGAAGGAGGTGGGGGCGGCCATGGTCGAGATCGGAGGCAGCACCACCGACCTGGCGGCCTTCTTCGAAGGGAAGATCCGGAGGGTCGCCGTGCTGCCCGTGGGCGGGAAGGCCGTCAGCACCGACCTGGTGAAGGGCCTCAGCATCCCCCTCGCGGAGGCCAATCGGGTCAAGGAGCAGTATGGCGCGGCCATGTCCCGCATGATCGATCCCGAGGAGAACGTGGAGATCCCGGGACCCGCTCCGGGCCAGACCCGCCATGTGGCCCGGGAGATCATCGCCCACATCATCGAGCAGCGCCTGGACGAGATCCTGGGCCTGGTCCATGACGAGCTTCAGCAGGAGTGCCTCATCCCCAAGCTCGGCGCGGGCATCGTCATCACGGGCGGTACGGCGGCCATGCCGGGCCTGGTGGAGCTCGCGCAGCAGGTGTTCGCCTCCCCCGTGCGCCTGGGCGTACCGGGGGAGGGTCTCACGGGCCTCGCCGACCGGGTGGGCCGGCCCCGCTTCACGTGCGCCGCCGGCCTCGCCCTACACGGCGCCGAGCGCTACGCCCAGACGGGCGAGGGGGCCTCAACCCTCACGTCCGGCGTTCTGACCAGGATGGGCGCCTGGCTCCAGGAGTTCTTCTGATGCCGTCCGCGTCCGCGTCCGTGGGATCGTTCCGGGCGGAGCTGGCCCTCGTGCGGTGGAGGGCTCCTCCGTGACGAGCCCGCCGGGAATGGGGAGCCACCCCGGTCCGACGCTGGACACAGAGCGATGTACCTTCCGACTTCGCTGGAGGAGTGACAAATGATGATGTTCGAATTCGACGAGGCGCCGCGCCTGAGCACCGCGTGCATGAAGGTGGTAGGCGTGGGCGGCGCCGGCGGCAACGCCGTCAACCGCATGATCGACGAGGATCTGGAAGGGGTGGAGTTCATCTCCCTCAACACCGATGCCCAGGCTCTGGAGGGCTCCCGCTCCCAGGTCACCATGCAGATCGGCAAGAGGTTGACGCGGGGGCTCGGGGCCGGCGCGCGTCCCGAGATCGGCCGCCAGGCCATCCACGAGAGCGCCGACGAAGTCCGCAAAGCGCTGGCGGGGGCGGACCTGGTGTTCATCGCGGCGGGAATGGGCGGGGGCACCGGCACCGGCGCGGCGCCGATCCTGGGGGAGATCGCCCGCGAGATGGGTGCCCTGACCATCGGGATCGTGACGCGCCCGTTCAGCTTCGAGGGCAAGAAGCGGGCCCGCCAGGCGGAGCAGGGCCTGGCCGAGCTGCGGCGCACGGTGGACACCATGATCGTGGTGCCCAACGACCGGCTCCTGTCCGTGGTGCCCAAAGGCACGACGTTCCGGGACGCTCTCAAGAAGGCCGACGAGGTCCTCCTGAACGCCACCCAGGGCATCTCCGACCTGGTCCGCGTGTCGGGTGAGGTGAACGTGGACTTCGCCGACGTGCGCACCGTCATGGCGTGCCGCGGGCCGGCCCTGATGGGCTCCGGCTACGGTGAGGGAGACAACCGCGCGCAGGAGGCAGCGCAGGAGGCGATTTCGTCGCCTCTCCTGGACAATGTCTCCATCCACGGTGCCAAGGGCCTGCTCCTCAACATCACCGGGGGCATGGACCTCGCCATTGACGAGGTGACCCAGATCTCCACTATCATTCAGGAGGAGGCGGGGGACGAGGCCGAGATCATCTTCGGCGCCGTCCACGATCCCGCCCTCGAGGGCAAGGTGCGGGTCACGGTCATCGCCACCGGCTTCGAGACGGCCGAGTCGGCGGTGATCCGTCCGGACTTTCGCCGGACGCCTCAGCGCCCCAGCGCTCGCTCGTCGGCGGTGTCCGTCGCCGGATCGCATCAGCCGCAGCCGGCGCGGGAGGTCCATCGCCAGGTGGCCGTGGCAGGCGGGGGTTCGATGGCGGCGTCGGCGCCCATGGGATCGTCCATGGGAGGCTCGGGGTCCGCGGGCCGCTTTCCCGAGCGCGTCGTGACGCGCGAGCGGGTCGGGGAGCTGGACATCCCGACCTTCATCCGACGCCAGATGGACTAGGACACCAGGACTGGGCGACGAGGGACGGGGTAGAAGGTGGACGGGGTCGAACTGGATCCGCGCTGGCGGGCCGGGGGAAAGGACGCCATGGGGGCGTTCGCCGCTCCCGGCGCCGCGCGGCGTTTCTCGTCGTTGGAGGGAACCGATGGGCTCCCGCCGCGCGCGTTGAGGAGAATCAGGAAAGGACGGTACGGGACGGTGGGATCGAACCGAAGGTACGGAGCCTTCCGGGCCCTTCTGGGCCTGGGAGGCGCGATCGGCTTCGGGCTGGCCATCATCGGCTGGCCCTGGGGCGCCGTCGTGGACGTGGGCCAGCTCGATCCCGTGTTCGCCGAGCCGGCCGAGCAGGTGGAGGTCCGGGCTCTGTCGTCGGGCGAGACGCTGGGTGGGCTCCTGTCCAGCACCATGTCCGCCACCGAGCAGAACCGGTTGCTGATGGCGTTCCGGGAGCAGGCCAGCCCTCGCCGCATGCGCGTGGGCACGGAGATCCTGCTGCGCTATCGGAGCACGGACGAGGCCGAACGGCAGCTCCGGGGAGTGGACGTCTCGCTGAGCCCCGATGAAACCGTGCGTCTCACGCTGGGAAGTCTCGGCTGGTCATCGGAGCTGGTGCGCACGCCGAGCTGGATCGACACGATCTACGCCGGCGGGGAGATCGCGGACAACCTGTGGAACGCGGTGATCCGCAACGAGGGCCTGGCAAGCGTCCCCTTTCAGGACCGGGCGCACCTCATCCACCACCTCGACCAGGTCTTCCAGTGGCAGATCGACTTCTCCCGCCAGATCCAGCAGGGGGACAGCTATCGGTTCGCCCTGGAGAGGGAGGTACGGTCCGACGGCACCATGCGGGCCGGGCACCTCATCGCCGCGGAGCTCGTCAACGCGGGCACGTCCTACCACGCCATCTGGTTCGACCGGGCCGGAGACGGTGAGGGGAGCTACTACGATCTGGACGGCAAGTCCGTGCGCCGGTCGTTCCTGCTCAAGCCGCTCGAGTTCCGGAGGATCTCATCCCAGTACGCCAACTCCCGCTATCACCCCATCCTCAAGACCTGGCGGGCCCACCGGGGAGTGGACTACTCCGCGAACACCGGCACCGAGGTGATGGCGACAGCGGACGGCGTCGTGACCCGGCGCGGACGCGATGGCTCGTACGGCAACCTGGTGGAGATCCGACATCCGGACGGCTGGACGACGCGGTACGCGCACCTGAGCGCCTTCGGCAGGATCGCGGTGGGCTCCCGGGTCCATCAGGGAGAGATCATCGGCTACGTGGGGCAGACCGGGTTGGCGACGGCGCCCCATCTCCACTACGAGCTCCGCCGGCACGGCCAGCCGCTGGACCCGTTGTCCATCCGGCTTCCGCCCGGCGAGCCGGTGCCCGATGGCGCCCTCGAGCGCTGGGCGAACGAGCTGGGCGCGCGCCTCGCCCTTCTGGACGGGCTGCCCGGCTCCCGAGACGGCGACTTCAGGCGAGCCGACGGCCCGGACGACGGCCCGGACGACGAGACGTGAGGCGGCACCGAGCGCCAGCTCGACAGAACGGCCGCTAACCGCCCGTGGGGCTCGGCTCCTGGCTTCTGTTTTTCGCCCTCGCCGCCCTTGCCGGCGGGTACGCGGGTTTCCTCTACTCCCGGCGTGAGGTCCGCGTCCTCGGACGCGCGCCCCTGGCCGTCCTGCGCGCGACGACCCTCGCGCTCATCCTCCTGCTCCTCTTCGATCCCACCCTGCCAGGCCTCGACCGGGCACCCGGGCAGTCCCGGGACTGGGTGCTCGTGGACGGCTCGCTCAGCATGGAGGCTCCCGGGAGTGACGGGTCGCTGTGGGAGGCCGCCCTGGACCGGGCCCTGACCGGCCCCACGGCGGGCGTTCGCGTGTTCGGGGACGGCGTGCGGCCTCTGGACCCGGAGGCCCGGGAGCTGCCCGGGTATGCCCGCTCGCGGGTGACCGAGGCTCTGGAGCGAGCCGCCGAGTCCGGCGCCCGGACCGTGCGCCTCATCTCGGACCTCCGCTTCGAGGATCCTGTGGCGGCCCGGAACGCCGTGGCGCGGCTGGGGCTCCGGCTCGTGGTGGAGAGCCTGGGCGACTCGGTGCGGAGCGCGGGCATCGAGGCGTTCCGGATTCCGGGCGCGGTTCGCGCCGGGGAGGCCATCGACGCCGAAGTCACGTTGTTCGGCGCCGGCTCCGCCGGGGACAGCGCGACGCTGCGGATCCTCGAGGAGGGCCGCGCCGTGACCTCGGTGCGCGTGCTCCTGCCTCCCGCGGGCGGCCTGGCGCGGGTCGGCGTGACCCTGCCGCCTCCCGTGGACACCGCCACCGTCCGCTACACGGCCCGGGTGGAGCTGGCCGGCGATGTGTTCGCGGCGGACGACGAGCGCGTGGCCTACACCACCGTGGATCCGGTGGAAGGCAACCTCGTCGTGGTGTCCCTCGACGCCGATTGGGAGGTGCGGTTCCTTCTGCCGGTGCTGGAGCGCGTCACCGGACTGCCTTCCCGCGGCTTCATCCGGGTCGGCGAGGACCGCTTCCTCGCCATGGTTTTTGGGGGCGCCGCGGGCACGGTCGACGCGGCGTCCGTGGCGGCCCGGGCCGCCGGTGCCGAGCTGCTGGTCCTCCAGGGAGCCGCCACGGAGGGAGGGGCTTCCTGGGCGCTGGAGGCGGCCCTGAGGGCGAGGCGGGCCATCCTGCTGCCGGGGACCCGTGAGGGAGCCCGAGCGCTGGGATTGGACGTGGGCCCGCCGCGTCCCGGCGAGTGGTACGCCTCCACCGAGCTGCCGCCGTCCCCCCTCGCCGGCGAGCTCGCCCCCGCGGACATCAGGACGCTGCCGCCGGTATCCGGGGTCCTGCCCCTCACCGGCGAGGCTCCCGGCTTCGTCCCCATCGAGCTGCGGCTCCGCGGGGCCGGCCCCGGGCAGGCGGCCCTGATCCTGCGCGCG
>DASWKP010000293.1:0-3899 GCA_036396575.1 Longimicrobiales bacterium
AACGAGGCCACCGAGATCACGGTGACGGGTCCGGTCCGCCTGGCTGGTGAGACGTTGCCGGCGGGCACCTGGTCCGTTTTCACGATTCCCGGTCCCGACCGCTGGACCGTGAAGTTCAACGGGCAGCTCGGGATGGACGGCACGGGCCGGCTGGACCCGGAGGCGGGGACCATGGTGCCGGCCTACGACGCGGCGGACGACGTCGTCGTGATCGAGGTGCGGCCCGGATCTCTGGACGAGGATGTCGAGCAGTTCACGATCGGCTTCGAGCCGCTGGCCTCTCCGACGCATCTGGTGCTGCGCTGGGAGCGCACCGAAGTGAGGATTCCGATCGAGCCCTCGTGAGTCGTTCGTCACTCATCTGAAGGAGGGCCCGGCCGATCGAGTGGCGCCTCCTCCACGCGAAGGTCCATCTTGATGCGGTCCAGCGTCTGGCGAGCCCATGCGGCGTGTCCGCTGTCGGGGTTCCTGTCCAGAAAGCGGGCCAGGTCGGGGGCCGCCCTCACGGGCTCCCGCGCCCGCTGGCTCCACGTCTCTTCGATCTGGCGTACCACGAAGGCCTCCTGACGCTCGTCCAGACGGGCGTCCCGGAGCGCCGCCCGCAGGATCCGCACGGAGTCTTCGTGCCGGCCCGCCTCGTCGCTCATGGTCCGGGCCAGGCGCACGTAGGGCACGAGGTCCCTGGGGTTCTTCCGGATGGCGTCCCGGTAGGCCTCCATGGCGGCCTCGATCTCTCCCCGCGCGACCAGGGCCGCCGCGAGGGAGTGCTGGTCCCGGTAGGGCACGCCGCCTCCCCGCGTGGGGATGAGGAGCTCACTAACGTGCCGGGCCGCGGCCCCGCACAACACGTAGTCCAGCCCCCAGGTGTACGCCGCCCCCGCCAGGAGCGCGGTCGTCACGGCGGGGACCGCCGGCGCCCCCAGGACGTCGGTCAGCAGCAGGGTGAGGCCGCCCACCGCCGCCACGTCCCAGAGCACGGGCCCGGCGAGCCCGGCGCCGACGTGACGGGACAGCCCCCGCACGACCGGCTCCAGACGGTTCTGGAGGTAGAAGAAGGTGCTGAAGGCGGCCGCTCCGAGGAGCCCCCAGGGGAACGGCTCCGCCAACCCGAGGACGGGCGCCGAGAAGAAGCCCCACACGAAGCCCCCCAGGCCCACGAAAGGCAGGCCCGCCATGAGGCGGCAACGGAGCCGTGACCGATCGGAGGGCGACGGCACCCACAGGGGCCGAACGAGCCGGCGGAACAGGCCCACGATCGGGGCGGGCAGGAGAGGCATGGCCCATGTATGGCGCCGGCCGGAGCGTCGCGGCAACCTTCTCATCCCCCGGGCCTTACACTGGGCCTGGCCCTGGGCCTGGCCCCGCGACTGGCCCCGCGACTGGCCCTGGGCCTTGCCGCGGGCCATTCGCCGAGGGAGGTTCAGGGATCCATTTCCTCAACCCCGAACACCATGCCTGAGCGAAGCGACGCCGTCCGGCTCCTGGAGGAGTGGGTCGAGAACGAAGGCCTCCGAAAGCACATGTACTCGGTCGAGGCCGCCATGCGGCACTACGCGCGCATGCTGGGCGCGGACGAGGACGCGTGGGGCCTGGCGGGCCTCCTCCACGACCTGGACTGGGAGAAGTACCCCGACGAGCACCCCAACCGAGCCGTGGCGCACCTGCGCGCCGAGGGCTATCCCGAGGAGGTTCTCCAGGCCATCCTGGCCCACCGCTCCGACTTCACCGGCGTCGAGCCCGACAGCGACATGGAGCGCCACCTGGTGGCGTGCGACGAGCTGTCGGGGCTGGTGTTCGCGGCGTGCCTGGTCCGCCCCAACGGCATCGACGACCTGGCCCCGAAGTCCGTGACCAAGAAGCTGAAAGACAAGACCTTCGCGGCCGGTGTGTCCCGCGACGAAGTCCAGCGGGGAGTCGATCTCATCGGACGGGACCGGGCGGAGCATATCCAGAACGTCATCGACGGCCTGCGGGCGGTGGCGGAGGAGCTGGGGGTGAGGGGGGTGGACCTGAGGTGACCCACCCGGTGAGGGGCGCGTCAGATTGGATGCGCGTCCAGGCGCGCAAGCGAGGCGACGAGCTGCGCCGATAGGGCGCGCCTTGCTATGAAGACCATCATCGAGCCGTTCCGCATCAAGGTCGTCGAGCCCATCCGCATGACGACCCGCCAGGAGCGCCTCCGCCACTTGGAGGACGCGGGCTACAACGTCTTCCTGCTGAAGGCCGAGGACGTCCTCCTGGACCTGCTCACCGACAGCGGCACCAGCGCCATGAGCGCCGCCCAGTGGGGCGCCATGATGCGGGGCGACGAGTCGTACGCGGGCAGCCCGTCCTTCTTCCGCTTCGAGGCGGTGGTCAAGGACATTTTCGGCTTCGCGCAGGTAATCCCAACGCATCAGGGCCGGGCCGCCGAGCGGATCCTGTTCTCCACGGTGTGCGGGCCCGGCGACGTGGTGCCGAACAACACCCACTTCGACACCACGCGCGCCAACATCGAGGCCACGGGGGCCGAGGCGGTCGACCTGCCGGTGCCGGAGGGCCTCAGACCCGCGGAGCCCCACCCGTTCAAAGGCAACATGGACGTGGGGCGCCTGCGGGACCTCATCGCCTCGGTGGGCCCGGGTCGCATCCCCCTCGTGATGGTGACGGTGACGAACAACACCGGGGGCGGGCAGCCCGTGTCCATGGCGAACATCCGGGCCGTGAGCGAGGTGTGCCGGGGGCACGGCATTCCCCTGTACCTGGACGCGTGCCGCTTCGCGGAGAACGCCTACCTCATCAAGCTGCGCGAGGACGGCTACGGAGACCGCTCGGTCAAGGACATCGCCCGGGAGATGTTCTCCCTGGCCGACGGATGCACCATGTCCGCCAAGAAGGACGGCCTGGCCAACATCGGCGGCTTCCTGGCCACCAACGACGAGCGCCTGGCCCAGCAGGAGAGGAACCTCCTCATCCTCACCGAGGGGTTTCCCACCTATGGGGGCCTGGCGGGCCGGGACCTGGAGGCCATCGCCGTGGGTCTGGAGGAGGTGCTCCACGAGGACTACCTGGAGTACCGCCTGGCCTCGGTGCGCTACCTGGGGGAGCACATCTCCGCCCAGGGCGTGCCCATCATGCAGCCTCCCGGCGGCCACGCGATCTACATCGACGCCGCGGCCTTCCTGCCCCACGTGCCCGCCACGGAGCTGCCGGGACAGACGGTGGTGGCGGAGCTGTACGTCGAGGGCGGCATCCGGGCGGTGGAGGTGGGCACGGTCATGTTCGGGCGCCGCGACGCCGACACGGGGGAGGAGCGCGCGGCTTCCATGGAGCTGGTGCGCCTGGCCATGCCCCGGAGGGTCTACACGCAAAGCCACGTGGACTACATGGTGGAGGCGATCGTGGCGTTGTGGGAGCGGCGGAGTCATCTTGGAGGGTACCGGTTCGCGTACCAGGCCCCGGCCCTGCGGCACTTCACGGCGCGCTTCGAGCCGTTGTACCGGGTCGGAGGTGGGAGCCCCGTTCCGGGAACCGCCGGCAAAGCCACGGGTTAGGACGTCCAGTTCACCGTCCGCCCTCTCGGAGACTCGATGCGTAGGTCCGCACCCTTCATTGCCCTCGCCTTGGCGGGCCTGTGGGCGGCCGTATCTCCCGACGCGGCATCGGCTCAGGGCGACGTGGAGATGCTGGGGCGCCAGTACGGGACCCGACCCCCGCAGGCGTACTACGACCTCGTGCGGGCGGATCCGACGGCGTTCACGTTCTCGCGGGGCATGATGCGGCGGAATCCGTCCCTCCGCCCCCGGCAGGACGCGCTGCCCGGGGAGTTGGCGTTCGTGATGGGGCCGCCCCAGGGGGGGGCCGTGGAGGGCGAGTTCACGTTCCCGCTCATCATGGGCTACTTCGCGGACACCCCGCTG
>DASWKP010000294.1:0-5652 GCA_036396575.1 Longimicrobiales bacterium
CTCGGCGAGCGCCCCCTCGACCATCTCCACCTTGTCATCCCACGGCAGGAACGCGCTCCTGAACCCCATGAGCGCCACCTCCTTCAGCTCCTCCCAGGTGAACCCCTGGTGCCGGTGCGCCCTCAGGTACTCGTCCGTGAGGGTGGTCCCCGACACGAGGCGGTTGTCGGTGCACAGGGTCACTACCAGGCCGGCGTCGAAGTAGCGGCGCAGGGGGTGATGCTCGAAGGACGGCACCGCGCGCGTCTGGACGTTGGAGGTCAGGCAGACCTCGAGGGGGATGCGGAAGTCCCTCACGAAGCTCTGGAGCTCCGGGTCCTCGTAGAGGCGCGTGCCGTGGCCGATGCGGTTGGCCCGGCAGTAGTGGAGCGCCTGGTGGATGGACTTCGGGCCGTGAGCCTCTCCCGCGTGGATCGTGGTGGCCATGTTGGCGTTGATGACCGTGAAGAACGCGTCCCGGTGGTGTTTGGCCGGGTGGTTGTCCTCGGCTCCCGCCAGGTCGAAGGCCACGACGCCCCGGTCCTTGAAGGCCACGGTCAGGTCCGCCAGCTCCCGGGAGGCGGCGGGGTCCATGTTGCGGATTCCACAGATGATGAGGGCGGCGCGGATGCCGTGCCGTTCCCGAGCCCGGGCGAGTCCTCTGAGGGGCGCCTCGACGGCATCCACGAGGCTCATCCCGTCCCGGGTGTGGAGGGCTGGGGAGAAGCGCACCTCCATGTAGCGGACGTTCTCCAGGGCGTTGTCTTCCGCCAGCTCGTAGGCTACCCGCTCCATGGCCTCGGGGCGCTGCATGAGCGCGATCATGCCGGCGAACCTCTCCAGGTACTCCTCGAGGCTACCGCCGTCCCGGGCTTCCATGAGGTGTGCCAGCTCGACGGGATCCGAGGTGGGCAGGGGATGGTTCCGGTCCCGCGCCAGGTCGATCATGGTCGCCGGCCGAAGGCTCCCGTCCAGGTGGACGTGGAGCTCCGTCTTCGGCAGGGCCAGGAGAAGGTCCCGCGTCAGCACCCCACCGGCTCGTTCACGCCGATGAGTCCCTTCTCCACGTCCACGAGCGGTGCCCGGTAGTCCCCGGAGAAGCACGCGTTGCAGAAGGGCCCCTGCTCGGCGACGCAGCCTTCCATCCCCTCGAGGGAGAGGTACCCCAGCGAGTCCACGCCCAGCTCGTCCCGGATCTCGTCCACGCTCAGGCGGGCCCCGATGAGCTCTTCCCGAGTGGGCATGTCGATGCCGTAGAAGCACGGGTACCGGATGGGCGGGCTGCCGATGCGGAAGTGGACCTCCCGGGCTCCGGCGCCCCGGATGAAGCTCACGAGGCTACGGCTGGTGGTACCTCTCACGAGGGAGTCGTCCACGACGATGACCCTCTTGCCGGACAGGACCTCGGAGACGGGGTTGTACTTCATGCGGGCGCCGAAGTCCCGGTCCACCTGGGAGGGCTGGATGAACGTGCGGCCCACATAGTGGTTGCGCAGGAGGCCCAGCTCGAAAGGGACGCCGCTCTCCTCGGCGTAGCCCAGGGCGGCGGAGTTGGCGCTGTCCGGAACGGCGACCACGGCGTCCGCCTCCACCGGGTGCTCCCGGGCGAGCTGGCGGCCGAAGGCGCGACGGGCCCGGTCGACGCTCACGCCGAA
Organism: Longimicrobiales bacterium; assembly: GCA_036396575.1. GTDB lineage: Bacteria > Gemmatimonadota > Gemmatimonadetes > Longimicrobiales > Gaopeijiaceae > DASWKP01. The sequence goes on from DASWKP010000294.1 coordinate 1,635, forward strand.
GATGCGTGAGTCCGGCCGGGCGAAGTAGACCAGCTCGAAGATGCACGGCGACGGCTGGCCACTCGGCGGCAGGGAGCGGAGGCGCGTGAGCCGATCACCACGGATCTTGAGCACCTCGCCGGGAGCGATGTCCCGGACGTACTCGGCTCCCAGGATGTCCAGGGCGCACGTCTCGCTGGCCAGGACGTGCCCTCCGTCCTTCCGGCCGAGAATCAGGGGGCGGAAGCCGTTCGGATCCCGCACCGCGTACAGGGTCTCGTCCACGGAGATCACCAGGCTGTACGCCCCCTCCAGGTAGGTGAGGGCGTCGTCAACCTGGGCGTCCACCGTCTCGTGGCGGGACCGGGCCACGAGGTGGACGATGACCTCCGAGTCGGACGTGGTCTGGAAGATGGCCCCCTCTCCCACCAGGCGCGACCGCAGGTCGTTGGCGTTCGTGAGATTGCCGTTGTGCGCGATCGCGAGGGTGCCCGCGGCGTAGCGCACCACAATGGGCTGAGCGTTACGCACGAGGCTTCCGCCGGCCGTGCTGTACCGGACGTGACCGAGCGCGGCCGACCCCGGCAGGCCCCGGAGCTGCTCCGCGTCGAAGACTTCGCTCACGAGGCCCGCACCCTTATGGGAGTATGCCCGGCCTTCCTGGATCGACACGATCCCGGCCGACTCCTGCCCTCGGTGCTGGAGGGCGTACAGGCCCAGGAAGGCGAGCTCGGAAGCGGCTTCCACCCCCGAGATTCCAATGACGCCGCACTCATCGCGGGGCCGATCGTCCAGGGACGCCGCGGAGATGTCCCGGGCTCGTGGCGTGGGCCACCCCATGCCGGCGCCGGGGGCCAGCGGGAGGACGGGGAGCTTCCCAGATGGGTTCACGGACTCTCGTGGGATGAAGGGCGGATCAGGGTGGATCGTCGACGGGGGATCGGTCATCGGAGCCCAACTCCCCATAGTCCATGCTGCGGACCTCCGAGCGGGCGTCGTCGAGCTGTTCTTCCTCCTCGTCCAGGAGGGGGTCCCGGTCGGGGAGCCGGTCCAGGAGCCCCAGGAACACGGACTTGAAGAGCCCCCAGGCAGTGTACACTACCAGGATGGGGAAGAAGAAGTGCCGGGGAACGGTGATGGCCGAGAAGAGACACGCCAGCATGAAGCCCAGCCAGAAGAGGCCCTTGGGCGTCCGGAACCCGATCCTCGGGACCACGGGGTAGGGCACGTGGCTCACCATGAGGACCCCGAGCAAGGTCATGGTCACGACCATGATCTCGCTCCAGGGCAGGCTCGACAGGGTGGCCTCGAAGAAGGGCGTCTGACTGAAGGGGTACCAGGTGGCCAGGATCATCCCGGCGGTGGGGCTGGGCAGGCCGATGAAGGTGCTCCGGGCGTGCCCCGCCTGGTCGACGTTGAACCGGGCCAGGCGCACCACGACCGCCATGATGTAGACGAAGCAGATCGTCCAGCTCCAGTCCCCGGCGGTGAAGAAGATCTGGTACATGATGAAGCCGGGGGCCACTCCGAAGGAGATGGCGTCCACCAGGGAGTCGAGCTCCTCCCCGAACGCCGTCCCCGTGCGCGTAAAACGCGCTACCCGGCCGTCCAACATGTCCAGAACGCCCGCGAAGACGATGAACCAACCGGCCCACAGGAACTCACCCGCGCTGGCGGAAACGATGCCCCACACGCCGAAGAAGAGGCTGCCCAGCGTGAAAGCGGACGGAAGGATGATGACGCCCCTCTGGAGCTGTGCGCGCCGGCGCGCCAGCGGGCCCGAAGGCGACAGGGGGCCGCGCTTACCGCCGTGTGCCCCCCCGCCGGCCGGATCGTCCCGGTCTGGCGCGTCTCCGCTCGGGCCGTGGGTCACGGGCCGCCCTCGCCCCCCGGCCGGTAGTCGTCCAGCTCCACCCCCGTCAGTCGCCTGAAGATCTCCAGGTACCGGTCCGTGGTGGCTCGCACCACGTCGTCCGGAAGGTCCGGAGCGGGCGGGGTCTTGTCCCAGCCGTCCAGGGCGTCCAGCCAGTCCCGGATGGGCTGCTTGTCGAGGGACGGCTGGCCGCGCCCCAGCTCGTAGCTCTCCAGCGGCCAGAAGCGGGAGGAGTCCGGCGTCAGCACCTCGTCGATGAGCAGAAGCCGACCGCCGCCGTCGACGCCGAACTCGAACTTGGTGTCCGCCAGGAGGATTCCCCGTGCCTCCGCCGTCCTTCGTCCGTGGCCGTAGATCCTGAACGACAGATCCGTGAGGCGGCCCGCCAGGTCCGCACCCAGGAGGCGCGCGACTTCCGCGGGGGGGATGTTCTGGTCGTGGCCTTCCTGGGCTTTGGTGGCCGGTGAGAACAGGGGGGCGGGCAGCAGCTCGGACTCGCTCAGCCCCGGGGGCAGCGGCTCCCCCGCCAGGGTACCGGACGTGCGGTACTCCTTCCACGCGGAACCCGCCAGGTACCCGCGCACGACGCACTCCACGAGCACCGGCTCCGTCCTCCGCACCAGCATGCTCCGCCGCCCCCAGGCGTCCCGGCTCCCGGCCAGCTCCGGATGGAGGTCGATGATGCGGTCCGGATCGGCGCTGATGAGGTGGTGCTCGACGTCTTCGTCCCGTTCCAGGCGTCGCAACCACCAGTCCGTGACCAGGGTCAGGACCTCCCCCTTCCGGGGCACCGGGCGGGTCATGACCACGTCGAACGCGCTCACCCGGTCGCTGGCGACCATGAGCAGTCGTCCCGGGCCCGCCTCGTACACGTCTCTCACCTTCCCGCGGTGGAGGAGGGGGAGGGGAAGCTCTGAATGGAGGATGGCGTCTCTGGTCATGGAGTCGGAGGGTCGTGGTCTCAGACGTGGATGTCGGGAGCGCCCAGGCGCTCGGCGGCGCCCGGCCCCAGCCGATCCAGGAGGGGGGCGACCTCACGGGCGAGGAATCGGTCCACCTGCTCCGGCGCCCTCCCCACGAAGGCGTGAGGGTCCATCATATCCTGGATCTCGTTTACGGACATCCCGAAGGCCTCGTCGGCGGCGATGCGTTCCACGAGGTCGCTGTCCTCGCCTTCCTTCATGCGCAGGGCGGCGGCCAGCGCGTGGCGCCGGATCTTCTCGTGGAGCTGCTGGCGGTCTCCCCCACGGGTTGTGGCGTGCATGAGGAGCGTCTCCGTGGCCATGAAGGGGAGGTGCTCCGCCAGGTTGCGCCGGATCACGGCGGGGTTGACCACCAGCCCCAGCGAGACGTTCTCCACGAGCACGAGGACGCCGTCCAGCGTGAGGTAGGCGTCGGGGACCGACAGGCGCTTGTTGGCCGAGTCGTCCAGCGTCCGCTCCAGCCACTGGGTGGCGGCGGTGAACGCCGGATCCTGGGCCAACGTGATGACGTGGCGGCACAGAGCGCAGATCCGCTCCGCCCGCATGGGGTTCCTCTTGTAGGGCATGGCCGAGGAGCCGATCTGCTCTTCCTCGAAGGGTTCCTCCACCTCACGCAGGTGCGCCAGGAGCCGCAGGTCGTGGCCCATCTTGGACGCGGAGGCCGCCACCCCGGCCAGCGTGGCCAGGAGGGCGGCGTCCACTTTGCGGGGATAGGTCTGGCCGCTCACGGCGTAGGCGGTCCGAAAGCCCATCTTCGCGCACACCAGCTCGTCCATGCGGTCGACCGCGTCGTGGTCTCCCTGGAACAGCTCCAGGAAGGAGGCCTGGGTGCCGGTGGTGCCGCGCGCGCCCCGAAGCCGCAGACGGTCCAGGCGGAACTCCAGCTCCTCCAGGTCCAGGAGGAAGTCCTGGATCCACAGCGTGGCCCGCTTGCCCACCGTTGTGGGCTGGGCGGGCTGGAAGTGTGTGTAGCCGAGGGTGGGAAGGCCCCGGTGCAGCCGGGCGAAGGCAGCCAGGGCTCGCACGCAGCGCACCAGGCGATCCCGGATCAGCGCCAGGGCGTCCCGGTGGAGGAGGAGGTCGGCGTTGTCGCCCACGAAGGCGCTCGTAGCCCCCAGATGCAGGATGCCGCGGGCAGCCGGCGCCTGCTCACCGAACAGCTGGACGTGGGCCATGACGTCAT
>DASWKP010000295.1:0-24469 GCA_036396575.1 Longimicrobiales bacterium
CTCCGGAAGGCCCGGCGGGAGTACCCGGGCATCCACCGCATCAGCGCCGACGTCGACCGGCGAGGCGAAGAGGTCATAGGGGGGCTAAGCGAGGGGATGCGGGGCCTTGCGACCGTGCCGCACGAGCCAGCGGGCGAAGAGGCCGTTCACGTGCACGGCGTGCAGACCCTCGCGGTCCAGCAGCGCGGCCGCCACGGCCGAGCGACTGCCGGTGGCGCAGTGGACCAGCAGTGTGCGGTCCCGCGGCAGCTCCTCCAGGCGTTCCGGGAGGCTCGTGTAGGCGATGTTGAGGGCCCCCGGTACGTGCCCCGTCCGGAACTCCGCCTCGCCGCGCACGTCCAGCACCACCGCGTCCGCGCCGCGCCGCGCTTCCATCTCCATGGTGTCGATCTCCGGGATGTGGCGGAGCTCGCCGCCCCGCTCAACCCAGGCCTCCAGGGCGTGGGGCGTGACGTGACCCGCCACCTCGTCGATGCCGATACGCACCAGGTTGCGGACCGCTTCCTCCAGGTGCTCGTCGTCCAGCACGAGGTAGACCTGGTCGTCCTCCCGGAGATACGAGCCGGCCACCGTGGGAAAGCTCTTGTCGAACGGCACGTACAGCGCGCCGGGGAGGTGTCCTCCCATGAAGCCGGCCCGGCCCTCCCGGGCGTCCACGAAGACGACGCCTGACGCGGTCAGGATGTCGTCCAGATCGGTGGCCCCGAGCGTCCGGGGATGGGGGAGGCCTCGGATGACCGGAGCCCCGTCCCGGTTGAGCCTCTTCATCCTCCCGAAGTACGGAGGTGGCTCAGGCTGGGCGTCCAGGACGTAGCCGAGGAAGGCATCCTGGCTCTCGATGGCCGCCCTGAGGGCCGGGTTGAAGCGCCGCTCGTAACCCACGGTCGTCTCGGGAACCGATCCGAGGGCTTTGCCGCACGCCGAGCCCGCCCCGTGGCCGGGCCACACCTGGAGGTAGTCGGGGAGGTCGAGAAAGTGTCGTACGGAGCGGTACAGGCTCTCGGCCCCCTCCCGCATAGCGCCCTCCACGCCGGCGGCGGACTCCAGGAGGTCCGGGCGCCCGGTGTCCCCGACGAACACGAAGTCCCCTGACGCCAGCCCCATGGGCTCCGTGGCCCCCCCGCCCAGGTCGGTGACGAGAAAGCTCAGGTGCTCCGGCGTGTGCCCCGGGGTATGGATGGCCCGGACCTCGATGTTGCCCACCCGGAAGGGGTCCCCGTCCGCCAGGAACACCACGTCGTAGTCGCCCAGGGCCGGCCACCGGTAGCTCCAGTCCGGGCCGCCCTGAGCCGACAGGTAGACCCGGACGCCCTTCTCCGCGAGCTCGCGGGCGCCGGAGAGGAAATCCGCGTGGATGTGTGTTTCGGTCACCGCCACGATGCGGAGGCCCTCCTCGTCGGCGATGCGCAGGTAGCGGTCGATGTCTCGCTCCGGGTCGATGACCAGGGCGTCGCCGGTCCGCTGGCACCCGATCAGGTAGGCGTACTGTGCCAGCTTCTCGTCGAAGATCTGTCGGAAGAGCATGCGAGGCTCGTCGGGGGGCCGGGGTCGATTCGTGGATCAGACAGTATTGGGACGGCCCCTCTCGGGAAAGCCGGGGGCGGCTGAGCGCTTCGGGCCACCGTGCGAATACCCGAAAGATGTTAGATTCACTGTGTAGCCTGCGTGGGGGGCGGATGGGCCGCCCCCGCTCGGGGCGACCCTCCCGGCCGTGCGGCGCGACGTTTCATTGGAAAGGAGGGTGGCCTTGATCCAGAAGATCCTCGTGCCTCTCGACGGCTCCGGCTTCGGGGAGGACACGCTTCCATACGCCGCGACACTCGCCCGGCACGCGCAGTTGGACATCGAGGTGGCCCACGTCCACGTGCCGCATCCTCCCGACCACCTCCTGGCCAACACCCAGTACCAGTACGAGGGCGTCGACCTGGCGGAGTACGATCTCGCCGATCGCACCGAGGAGCAGGCGTACCTGGCGGGCGTCGTTGCGAAGCTGGGCGACACCTCGGGGCGGGAGGTCCGGGCCGTCATTCTGGACGGGCTGGTGGCCGACGCCATCGACGTCTACACCCGGAGTACGGAGCCGGGTCTGATCCTCATGGGCACGCACGGCCGCACGGGCTTCAGCCGGGCGTGGCTCGGGAGCGTGGCCGACGCTCTCGTTCGGCAGGCTCCCTGGCCGGTGCTGCTCGTACGTCCTTCCTGCGGCGGCTGCGGTGACCCCGTGGCGCCGTTCAACCACGTCCTGATTCCCCTCGACGGTTCCGAGCGTAGCGAGCGCATCGTTGCCCCCACCATGGACCTGGTGGCGGGCTCCGAAACGAGGGTCCGCCTCCTCCAGGTGGTCCGGCCCAGTGCGGTCTTCGGCACGCAGGTTCTGCCCGTGTCCGCTGGCGCCGTAGCCGAGGCCAGGAGGAAGGCCATCCAGTACCTGGAGGGAGTGGCCGAAGGGATCGCGGATCGAGTGAGCGCGGTCGGCATCGAGGTGATCGAGTCCACCCAGCCCGCGCAGGGCATCCTGGAGGTGGCCGAGCGCGAGTCCGTGGACCTGGTGGCCCTGGCAACCCATGGCTACCGGGGCGTCCGGCGGGCCTTGTTGGGCAGCGTGGCGGACAAGGTCCTGCGGGGCGCGGACGTGCCCCTTCTCCTCCTGGGGCCGGGGGTCCAGAACTGACGAGGCGTGGCGGGACCTTTTGTCAGCACGGCCCCGTAGAACCCTGGACCGTGGGGAGGCGAGCGTCTCGGGCGCCCCTCCCCGGATCGAACTGCCAGGCCGGGGACTCGGGAGGGAGACATGGGCCCGCACCATGCGCACATCCTGCGCTTCGCCATGATCGTCGTGGTGGGGACGAGTGGATGCACCGTCGTGGGCTATCCCTCCGCCCGGGGCGGTTCCACGCCAATGCCGGTCGCGCCCGCCGTGCCCGAGGCCGAACCGTCGCGCTCGAACCGCATCGTGACGCGGAACCTCCCGGCCGAAGCCGGTGCCCCGGGGACGGAGCCTCGCAGCGAACGGGGCAACCCGGAGGCGTACGAGATCGATGGCCGCACGTACCGAGTCATGGGCTCGGCGGACGGATACGACGCGGTCGGGATCGCCTCCTGGTACGGGCAGGAGTTCGCCGGCCGGCCCACGTCCAGCGGGGAGATCTACGATCCCGACCTGCTCACCGCCGCGCACCGGACCCTGCCTCTGCCCACGTGGGTCGAGGTGACCAATCTCGACAACGGCAGCTCGGTCCTCGTGCGGGTGAACGACCGGGGGCCCTTCGCCCACCCGGACGAGCGAATCATCGATGTCTCCCAGGCGGCGGCGCGGCGCCTGGGGTTGATCGGAACGGGAACGGCGAGGGTGCGCGTACGGGCGGTGAGCCGTCAGTAGGTCACACCCTGGATGTAGTCCCTGAGCTGGCGGTTCTCGAACTCCTTGGCCTCGACGTGGGCGTTGACGACGTCGCCGATGGAGATGATGCCGACCAGCGCGCCGTCATCGAGGACCGGAAGGTGCCGGATCCGGTTCTTCGTCATGATGCCCATTACGTAGCCCAGGCTGTCCGAGGGCAGCCCGATGACGAGGTCCGTGGTCATGAGGTCCCCGACCACGGCGGGGCAGGCATCCTCGCCTGAGCCCGGTGATTGACTGGCGGCGACGCAACGTTCGCCGCACTCCCGCAGGATGTCGCGCTCCGAGATGATCCCGGCAAGGCCGCCGTCGGCGTCGAGGACCACCAACGCTCCGATGCGGTGCTCGTTCAGCCTGCGGATGGCGGCGTGGACCGTGTCGTGCGCCGCGATGGTCACGATGTCGCGGCCCTTGTGTTGGAGAATGTCCGAGATTCTCATGGGGGGGTCTCCTTGCCGATGGCATCCTTGTGTTCGCCGCCTTCGTGCCGCGAAGGAGGGACAACTTGACAATAGGGGCCGAACGGCCATCGAGCGAACCGACGGATCCACTGACGGCGCGGATCGTCGCCTTCCTTCGGGACATCGGGTTCGAGGTGCGGATGGCGTCCGTCGAGGAGAGCTTTCTGCCCGGCGTCACCATCCGGGCCGGGACCCTCCTGGTGGACGATGAGCGGCTCCTCTACCCCGGGGACCTGTTGCACGAAGCGGGCCATCTCGCCGTCATGACCGCCAAGGACAGGGGCGCACCGGACGGCGACGCCGGTCCGGACCTGGGCATGGAAATCGCGGCCATCGCGTGGTCGTGGGCGGCCCTGACGCATCTGGGGCTGGAGCCGGAGATCGTGTTCCACGACGCGGGATACAAGGGATGCTCAGACTGGCACGTCGCGAACTTCACCGAGGGGCGCTATGTGGGCCTGCCGTTACTCCAGTGGATGGGGCTCGCCCTCGACGAGGAGGAGTCGGCGGCCCGGGGGACGGAGCCCTATCCGCACATGCAGAGGTGGCTGCGAGAGTGAGCGCGGTTGCCGGACACCAGCCTCAGGACGAGCCGGCCGCTCCCGCACGGAGCCGGGGGGCTGCCGCCGTGATGAGAATCAGCGTGACGATGACCGCCGAGGACAGGCACCACATGCACGTGGCGCCGATGACGAAGGGCTCCAGGAAGGTGAGGTAGGCCGACAGCGCGGTGCCCAGGGCCGCCATGCCGAGGAGGGCCCGGCGCCCCGGATCGCGGAGGTGGCTCGGCCCGTTGGCCGCCACGAACCAGGCCGCCGCCATGGCCACGTACCCGCCGACGCCGAGTAGTCCCACGGGGATGACCCCGAAGAGGTTAGCGTAGCTGCTCTGTTGGACCGTGTTGCAATCGCCGACCGGCCCGCACACGGCCTCGCCGCCGGTGACCTCCACGAACGCCAGGTAGCTCGCCACCCCCAGCCCCGCCAATGCCAGCAGCGGAACGGCCCCGGGCGGGAAGTCGGGCAGCCTCACGCCGGGCCGGAAGACGCTCGTGCCCACCCAGGCCAACGCGGCGAGCATGCCCAGGAGGACCGCCACCGACAGCCCGTTGCCCGCCGGGTCCAGACGGAAGCGGTCCATGGCGGAGAGCTGGGCGGGAAACCCCTCGGTGGTCGCCGACGTGGTGGCCGACGTGGCCGGACCGCCGCCCGCGCCGTCGTCTTCGTCCAGTCCGGTTGAAGCGATCATGGCGCGAAGGCCGGGCAGGGCGGGCCAGTCGATGCCGCCCGCGGCGAGTCCCTCCTCCACGATTCCCGGGAGCTGCACGGGAATCTCGATGCCCCCGATGAGCGCCCGGTCGCCCACCACCAACATGGGGACGCCGGCCGACGTGAGGCGGTATTGTACGAACGCCGCCCGAAAGAGCGCCTGTCCCTGGCGGGTCGCCGTGTTGATGGCGACGATCCTCAGGCGATCCCCGAAGCGCCGCTGGATCGGCGGGAGCGTGTTCTCCATCAACTCGTGGCAGTGGGGGCACGTCGGCGAGAAGAAGAGCACCGCATTCACGACGGGAAGAGAGTCCTCCGTTCCCGGCACTTCCTGCGCGTCGGCGGGAAGGGGGGCCGCCCAGGCCGCCCAGACCCACGGCAACGCGCAGACCCACAGAAACGCCCGGGCCAGAGCACGGGCAAAGCCGACCACGGGCACGTTCGGCAACGGCGCGGTCTCGCACCGGCGGTCGGATCCGGTCTCAGTCATCGTCAGGCCTCCTCGGGTCCCCGCAACGGGGGCCGTGTGCTCAACGATACCTCGCCCCTCGCCGGTCAGGCCAGGTCCGCGGCCCTCACCGGCAGGCGTCGGACGCGCCGCCCCACGAGGCGAGACAGAGCGTTGGCCACCGCGGGGGCGAAGGGGCACACGACGGGCTCCCCCACGCCATGGGGCTCGTCGGCGTCGGTCCCGACCAGATGGAGGTCGATGACCGGCGGTGTCTCCGCCATGGTCACGACCCTGAACTGGTGGTAGTTGCTCTCGCGGGCGGTGCCGTCCCGCCAGGTCATCTCGCTCTTCATGTTGGAGAGGCCCCACACCACCCCGCTTTCCACCTGTTGGCGCAGCGCGTTGGGGTTGATCACCAGGCCGCAGTCCAGCGCTCCGGTCACCCGGTGCACCGTGAAGGGCAGTTCGCCCGAAGGCGCGTCGGGGCGCAGGGACACCTCCACGACGTACGCCATGTAGGTGCCCGTGTGGAACACGTTGCCCGCCAGTCCGAGGGCCCGGCCTTCGGTCACGTTCCGCCCCCAACCGCCTTCCCGCGCCACGGTCTCGAAGACGGCTCTCATGCGGCGCCGGTCGACCAGGTCGCCGTTTACCGTGAACGTGGGCTCGATGGCCGCATCGGAGCTGTCCAGGAGATCGAGTCGCAGCTCCAGGGGGTCCCGACCCAGGGCCTGAGCCACCTCGTCCAGGAAGCATTCGCGCGCGAACACCGAGGGCGGCGAGAACACCGACCGCCATGGGCCGATGGGCACCGGCGCCTCCACCACCGCGTACGTGGCCTCGAACGCGGGAAAGGCGTAGGGCGTGTCGTAGACACCCCAGGCGCTGCCGATGAGCCAGTCCGGGTCCTGGAGCTGGGCGGCGGTGGGCACGCCCCGGGCCTGGTGCGGTGTGCTGGCCTTGCGGTGCTCCCACGCCACGACCCGGCCCCCGTCCCCGAAGCCCGCCCTCATGCGGTGTGCGGAGGCAGCCTGGAAGTACCCGTATCTGAGGTCGTCCTCCCGGGTCCACACGAGCTGAACGGGGGTGCCGGGCCGCGCCCTCGCGATCTCCAGGGCCTCCATGTCGAAGTCCCAGCCCAGGCGGCGGCCGAACGCGCCTCCCAGGAGCGTCACGTGGACGGTGACGTTCTCGCGCGGGACGCCCAGGAGGCGGCTCCCGTACACCTGGACCGCGTTGGGCGTCTGGGTGGGGGACCACACCTCGCACCGGTCCCCGTCCACGAGGGCCGTGCAGTTGACCGGCTCCACGGAGCCGTGGGCGGCGAACGGGTAGTGGTAGACCGCCTCCATGTGACGGGTCGTGTCGTCGAAGGCCTCGCGGCCCCGGCCGTCACGGCGGATGGTGTGTCCGGGCGCCACGGTGGCCGCCTCCAGCGCCTCCCGGTGGCGCTCCGTGTCGAACGCCGCGTGCGGGCTCTCCCGCCACTGGATCTCCAACGCGTCCCGGCCCTTGATGGCCGCCCACGTGTGCTCGGCCACCACCGCGACCCCGGTCGGGATCTCGATGACATCCACGACCCCGTTGACCCGCAGCGCGCGCGCGCCGTCGAAGGAGGCCACCCGCCCCCCCAGGACGGGGGAGCGCGCCACAACCGCGTAGCGCATACCGGGCCGTCGTACGTCCAGCCCGTAGCGTGCCTGTCCGGAGATGATGTCGGGGCCGTCCAGGCGGTTCCTGGGCGTGCCCAGCAGGCGGTACTCCGCACGCGCCTTGAGCACGGGCCGTTCCGGGACAGGCTGGCGGGCCGCGTCGGTGGCCAGCTCTCCGTAGCCCAGGCGCCTCCCCGTGGCCGGGTGCAGCACCGCGCCGTCCTCGGTGCGGCACGCATCGGGGGTCACGCCCCAGCGCTCCGCGGCCGCCGCCACCAGCATGGCCCGGGCCGCGGCGCCCGCCTCACGCAGCGGGCCCCACGAGTCCGTGGTGCTGCTGCTCCCCCCCGTGCCCAGGTCCGTGTAGTCGGGGCCCGGAGACGCCTGCTCGAGGCGCACCCGCTCCAGAGGCACGTCCAGCTCCTCGGCGGCGATCATGGGCAGGCCCGTGCGCACGCCCTGCCCCATCTCCGACTTGCCGACCACGACGGTGACCGAGCCGTCGGCGTCGATGCGCACCCACGCGTTGGGCCGAAAGCCATCCCTCTCCTGGGAGACGTCCCGGGACCAGAGGGGTCGCAGGTCCACGCCCAGCACCAACGCTCCCCCGGCGCCGGCCATGACGGCCACGAACTCGCGGCGCGTTTTCATGGCGCGCCTCCGCTCCCGGACGACCGTGTGGCGGCGGCCGCGCGGTGGATGGCCCGACGGATCCGGCTGTACGAGCCGCACCGGCACACGTGTCCCGCCAGAGCGGCGTCGATGTCGGCGTCATCGGGGTCCGGCGTGTCCCGCAGGAGCGAGCGGGCCCGCACGATCATCCCGGGCTGGCAGTAGCCGCACTGGGACACATCCTCCGCCAGCCAAGCCTGGCGCACGGGATCTTCCTCCAGGGGAGGCAGTCCCTCGATGGTGGTGAAGGAGCCACCCTCCGCCGCGGCCAGCGTGACCTGGCAGCTCCGCGTCGGGGCGTCTCCCCAGAGGACGGTGCACGAGCCGCACAACCCCGCTCCGCATCCGTACTTGGTTCCCGTGAGCCCCAGGAGGTCCCGCAGGACCCACAGGAGGGGCGTGTCCGAGTCCGCCTCCACCGAGTGTTCCGTCCCGTTGATCGTCACACCCACTCGCGCCATGCCCCACCTCCTCCCCCGGGATCGTATGGCTCCGGACAGCCGGAAGCTCCAGATCTCCCTTCTACTGGAGTGGGCGGGGCGGGTTCCCTGACCCCGCCGCCCCGGGTCCTCCTACCTGACGCTCCACGCGATCCCCACGCCCAACGCCTTCACGGTCCGGGCCGCGGAGAAGAAACAAGCGTCGTCCAGGTCGCACGGCTCCGGCCCGATGCGCTCGATCTGTCCGTAGACCAACGGACGAACGCCGGACAGCAGCTCGGGCAAGCGAAGCTCCCCGACCACGCCGAAGCCGAGGCCGCTTTCGCGGCTGCCGTCCATGCGTTGCTCGGTGGCGGTCGAAGTCAGGTTGGTCTTGAAGGAGGACAGGATTCCGCTCACGCCCAGCGTGGCCTGGAAGGGCCGCGCCGCCGCCGTGCCCAGCCGAAAGGACATGCGCAGAACGGACAGGGACGCGGTCCGGTCCAGCAAGGCGTCCACGCATCCATGCAGGCAGTAGGTGTCCGGGTGCACCGAGCCTTCGCTCACCCGATCGAAGGAGAACTGCACCCCCACGGGGCCGACCAGGCGGTCACGGGTGAGGCCCAGATGGAAGCCCAGGGGCGACTCCAGGACGTCGATCGTGCTGAACGACTGGTGGAGGGATGCGTCGATGTCCCAGCCCTGGGACCACGCGGCGCCAGGGGTCAGGAGGCCCACGGGCAGGGCCGCGAGTAGAAGCAAGGGCGTGCGCGATTTCATGGGGCGCTCCGGAAGGGGAGTAAACTCGGCCAACATACGAGCCGCGCCCCCCGGTCGTGACAGAAGTCGGTCGACCCCTCATCCCATCCCCTCGCCCCCCCACCCGGTTACCTTGTGAGTCGAATCGTCGACCCGCCAGAGGAGCCGGCCCATCGCGCAGTCGGAGCTGTTCCGGACCCGACCCACCCCACAGGACGTTCTGCGGGACGTCTTCGGCTACGACGCCTTTCGTCCGGGCCAGCTCGAGGTCATCGAGGCGGTCCTGGAGGGCTCGGACTGCATGGCGGTCATGCCCACGGGCGCCGGCAAGTCGCTGACGTTCCAGCTTCCCGCGAGGATGATGTCGGGCACCGTGCTGGTCGTGTCGCCCCTCATATCCCTCATGAAGGACCAGGTGGACGCGCTCACGGAGCTCGGCTTCCGCGCCGCGGAGATCAACTCGTCCCTGGCCCCGGAGGAGCGGCAGCATCGCCTCGATGCCCTGCGGCGGGGCGAGTACGAGCTGGTCTACCTGGCTCCCGAAGGATTGGACGGGCGCCTCAGCCGGGAGGCCGCGAACTGGCCGCTCTCGCTGCTCGTCGTGGACGAAGCGCACTGCATCAGCCAGTGGGGCCACGACTTCCGGCCCTCGTACCGCCGGCTCCAGCAGCTGCGGCAACGGTTGCCCGGGGTGCCGGTGCTGGCCCTCACGGCCACCGCCACGAACGCGGTGGCCAGGGACATCCTGCGGCAGCTCGACATGCGCTCGCCCCGGGGATTCAAGGGCTCCTTCTTTCGCGCCAACCTCCGCGTCTCCTGCCGGAAGAAGGGAGTGGGGGACACCCGACAGGAGATCCTCGGGCTCATCCGGGCCCGCCCGGCCCGATCCGGCATCGTGTACTGCATCTCCCGCAGGACCGTGGAGCAGACGTGCGACTTCCTGCGCGGGAAGGGCGTGCGGGCCCTGCCGTACCACGCGGGCCTGCCCGACGAGGTACGCGCGGCCAACCAGGACGCTTTCGCCCGGGATGAGGCGGACGTCATCGTGGCCACCGTGGCGTTCGGGATGGGTATCGACAAGTCCAACGTTCGCTTCGTCATCCACCGGGACATGCCCAGGGACATCGAATCCTGGTACCAGGAGATGGGCCGCGCCGGCCGGGACGGACTGCCGAGCGACTGCGTGCTCTTCTACTCGTGGGCGGACGTCAAGCAGCACGATCGCTTCCTGGCCGAGGTGGAGGATCCGGAGCTGTACGCCGCCAAGATGCAGGCCAGCCGGTCGTTCTTCCGGCTGGTTGAGGCGGCCGCGTGCCGGCACCAGGGAATCCTGGCCCACTTCAGCGAGGCCATCGAGCCGTGTGGCGCGTCCTGCGACGTATGCACCGGCGTGAGCGCGGCGGAACTGGCCGCCGAGGGGATGACGCGGCGGGGCAGGGGGGCGGGCGAGTTCCGGGGGCGGGCGGATGCCGTGCCGGCACTGGCCGCGGCCACCTGGAGCCCTGGCCGCGTGGCCGAGACGCCCGGGCCCGAGGACGAGGCTCTCTTCGAGCGCCTCCGCGAGCTGCGCAAGCGCCTGGCCGACGCGCGCGGCGTGCCCGCCTACGTCGTCTTCAGCGACAAGACCCTGCGCGCGATGGCGGCGGCGCGACCGGCCACCCCCGGCCAACTCCTGGCCGTGTCGGGCGTCGGCCCGATGAAGATGGAGCGGTACGGCGACACGTTCCTGGAGGAGATCGCCCGCGGATAGGGCGCGCGCCCGCCTACGCCCCCAGCTCCTCCATCCACGCTCCGATGGCCGTCGCGAAGTACCGGGGGTTGAAGAGGGTCCACTCGCCCAGTGAGGCAGGGATCGCGTAGGCGGCCCCAGCGTCTTCGGCGCTCATCCCCCTTTCGATGGCCCCTCGTGCGGCGGCCTCGACGTCGTCCAGGAGATCCATGTAGCGGTCCATGTCCGCGTCGTCCGCGAGGGACCCGTGGCCCGGCACGTAGACCGTGGGCTGCCGGCGACGCAGCATGCGCACGTCCATGGACAGGCGGGACGGGAGGGCGTCCATGTAGTTGGGGAACATCCCGTTCCAGACCAGGTCGCCACAGAAGATCACCGACGGATCGCTGATCTCGATGCTCACGTCCGAATCCGTGTGGCCCCGGCGGGGCACCACGAGAACCGAGCGGCCTCCCAGGTCGATCTCCGTGGGCGGGCCTCCAACCAGCGGCCGCACCGCGTCCAGGATCTCGCCCGGCGCGTTCCGGTTGCGCTCTCGAACCAGGTCGCGGGTGGCGGCGGTCGCCATGACTTCGGCGGCGCCCCCGTCCGGCCCCGGTTCCACCGATCCCCGCAGACCTCCCGTGTGGTCCCCGTGATAGTGCGTCAGGACCACGTGAGTCGGCCAGCGTCCGGTGAGCGCCCGGGCCCGCTCGGCCATCCAGCGGGCGCCGGCGTCCGACGCGAAGCTCTCGATGACCAGAACTCCCGCGCGCCCCTCGATGATGCCCCCGTTGCAGAGCGTCGTGCGGTCTTCCAGCGGCGCGGACACGAGGGCCCAGATGCCCTCGGCCACGCTTTCCAGGCGGCCCCAGGGCTCCCGCGCCACCACGGGAAAGCGCTCCTGCGCGGCCCACAGTCGCCGGGGCAGCAGGGGCGCCGCCGTCGCCATCAACGCCAGGTGGGCGGCGCAGGATCCGGTGACAGCCAGGAAGTCCCGGCGAGAGGGATGAGAGTGGGTCATGGCGCGACCGTCGAGTTCGGAGTTGGAAGCTGGCTCAGGATAATGCCGGGGGCACGGCACGGGCCATCCCGGCTCGGCTCGCCAGCCCGTCGGCCGGACGGCAATCCCCGCGACCGCGCCCTCACTCCTGACGTAGCACCGTCACCGGGTCCACTCGAGTCGCCCTGAGCGCCGGCGGGTAGCTGGCCGCCACGGCCACCACGCCGAAGAGAAGGACCACTCCGACGAAGGTGGGCGCGTCGAATGGGCTCACGTTGTAGAGGAGCGCGGCGGTGAAGCGGCCCAGCCCCAGCGCGGCGGCCAGGCCGATGACGCTCCCCAGGAGGGTCAGGCGCAGGCCCTCGCCGATCAACAGCTTGCCGATGGTGGCGGCCTCCGCTCCGATGGCCATGCGGATGCCCAACTCCTTCCTCCTCTGCGCCACGGAGTACGAGACCAGGCCGTACACGCCCAGGCTTGCCAGCAGCACCGCTACCAGTCCGAACGCCCCCATGAACAGGGACGAAGCGCTCCATTGGTAGGTGTTCTCCAGGACGATGTCGTTCATCGGTCGGAGCGTCACCGGTAGGTTGCGGTCCACGCTCTCGAGGGCGCCGCGCACGGGACCCACCAGCTCCGCGGGGTCGCCCGGGGTCCGCAGCACGAAGAACCGTCGGCGCCGCGAGTTCTGCGTCTGGGGCTGATAGATGTGCAGGTCCGTGCTGCCGGCGGCGAAGCCCGAATGGACCACGTCGCCCACCACGCCCACGATGGTGGCGGGAGCCCGCGCGCCCCCCAGAAGCAGCGTCAGGCTCCGGCCCACGGCCTCCTCTCCAGGGAAGTGGCGCTCCGCAAGCGACCGGCTCACGACCACGACTCGGTTCCCTGCCGCCTCGTCCTCCGACGAGAAGGTGCGCCCCGCCACGAGGGGCACCCCCATGCTCCCGAAGTACTCCGGCGTCACCGAGGCCCACAGGGCGTTCGGCCAGTCGTCCTGGTCGGCGGACTCCCGGCCCGCGGGCGCGAACACGATCGGAATCGTTTCGTGGTTGAGAGGCAGGGGATAGATCTGCCCCACGGCTTCCACCCCGGGCACGGAGGCCACGACGTCCCCAGCACGCTCGAAATAGCCCTCGAAGTCCGCCTGTTGAGGGTAATCCGTGCCGGGAGGAATGACCTCCGCCGTAAGGACGCGGTCGGCCTGAAAGCCCATGTCCACGTTCTGGACCTGCTGGAAGCTCCGGACCATGAGGCCCGTGCCTACCACCAGCACCACCGCCAGCGCCACCTCCGCCACGACCAGGGCCCGGCGCGTACGCAGAGCGGCGCGCCCCGACCCGGCGCCCCGCCCTCCCTCCCGCAGGGCGGAGGACAGCTCGGTTCGGGCTACGCTCAGCGCGGGAGCCAGGCCGAACAGCAAGGGCGTACCCAGAGTCACGGCCAGGGCGAAGAGCAGGACCGTGCGGTCGACGGTGACGGCTCCGACCCTGTACAGGTCCTCGGGAACCGACGGCCCCACCATGCCCACGACCCAGTACGCCAAAGCCGTGCCCAGCACGCCTCCAAGCACGGAAAGCGCCAGGCTCTCCGTGACGAGCTGGCGGACGATGCGGCCGCGCCCCGCTCCGATGGCGGTCCTCACGGCGATCTCCCGGCTCCGGCCCTGCGCCCGGGCCAGCGTCAGGCTCGCAACGTTGACGCACGCGATGGCCAGCACGAAGAGCACCGACGCCAGGAGGGTCGACAGGCCCACCGTCAGGATGTCCCAGGCGAAGTTCAGGGCCTCCCGTATGCCCTTGACGCTGATGCCCGAGTAGGCGCCGTCCTCGTCCGGATGCTCGGCCGCGAGGCTCGCGTGGATCTGCCCCAGCTCCTCGGCGGCCCGCTCTCGGGTCCAGCCGCCGGCGAGGCGCGCCACCGGCAGGTAGTAGTCCGCGTCCCGCTCGAGCGAGGCGGCGCTGGCCCGGTCCGGGACCCACAGCTTCACGCCCCCGAAGGGAAAGCTGAAGGTCGCGGGCATGATCCCGATGACGGTGTAGGGCACGCCGTCCAGGCTCACGGAGCGGCCAAGGATGCCGGGGTCACCGGTCCACCTCCGTTGCCACAGGCCGTGATCCACCACCACGACGTTTTCGCCGCGCGGCCCTCCCTCTCCGGGGCCGAACGTGCGCCCCAGGGCCGCCGAGCTGCCCAGCACCTGGAAGAGGTTGTCCGTGAGGTAGCCGACGCTGACCGCCTCGGGTCCCTCGGGCCCGGTCAGGGCCGCCGAGCCATAGTAGTAGGCTCCCAGGCCGTCCAGGGCCCGGCTGCGCTGCCGATAGTCCTCGATCATGTCCAGAGAGAATCGGGCACCGTCCCACCCGTAGCGGGCGTCCACGTGGCCGAGCTGCACCAGGCGGTCGGCGTCCTCGAAGGGCAGTGGGCGGAAGAAGTACGGGTTCATGAGGCTGAAGATCACCGTGCAGGCGGCGATCCCGACCGCCAGGGTGAGCGCCACCACCGTGCTGTATGCGCGCGCCTTGCCGAGCGTGCGCAGCGCGAAGCCCAGGTCCTGCCGTAGCTCGTCGAGCCTCATGGTCCACCCCTCTCTCGTCTCTCGCCGTGTCTGTTGGTCCGCGCAGTAGTGCCGGGTTTCGTCCACGTCGCCGAAGCGACGGACGGCCTCGTCCCGCGCCTGGGCCGGAGTCAGGCCGCCGGCCACCAACTCCTCCTCCGCCTCTTCCAGGTGGAAGGCAAGCTCCTCGTCGACGGCGCTCCTCGCGTCGTCCGGGCCCCGGTCGGGGCGGCGGAAGGTCCGTCGGAATGCCATGCTCAGGCGGTCTCCGCTTCCGGGTCCGTCTCGGGGGCCAGGATCCGGGCCACCGCGTCGGCGTAGCGCCGCCAGGCCGCGGCTTCGCGCCCCAATCGCTTCGCGCCGGCGGGCGTGAGCTGGTAGAACTTGGCTCGCTTGCCCTTCTCAGAGAGTCCCCATTCCGACTCGATCCATCCCTGACGCTCCATGCGATGGAGGGCCTGGTAGAGGGCGGCGTCCTTCAGGACGACCACGCCCCCGGAGCGGGACTCCAGGATGCGGGAGATGGCGAATCCGTGGCGAGGCTCCTCCGTCAGGCTTCGCAGGATCAACAGCTCCACCGTGCCGTGCAGGAGGCCGGAGTCTGCCTGGGCCATGTATTGCCTCATCGTATGAGGGAATGTTCGCCCATCCAGTACGCCGGGGGGATGACCGGGGTTTCAAGCGGGGTCGCCCGACCCTCGACGACTGGACGCCCCTGGCGTGAGCGCCCCACTCGTTTCATCATGAATGATGGGCCGGGTTCCCGGGACACCGCGGGACCCCGGCCTCTTCCCGGGCCGGTTCCGTGGCGACACGGACCGGTCCGGATTTCGAGGGCCGACCCCCGCCAGGCCCGTCTTCGAGACCCTCCCTTCGGTTGGCCAACCGGGGTGGGGGTGTGGACTGTCGTGAAGGAGACGCGATGCGGCCGACCGATGTCTGGAACCCCGACTATTACCACCGCGTGGTGGATTGCCAGTGGGCGTGCCCCGCCCACACCAACGTGCCCGAGTACATCCGGCTCATCGCCCAGGGACGCTTCGCCGAGTCCTACCTCCTGAACCGGAAGTCCAACGTCTTTCCGGGCATCCTGGGCAGGACGTGCGACCGCCCCTGCGAGCCCGCGTGCCGGCGCACGCGGGTGGACGGCGAGCCCGTGGCCATCTGCCGCCTGAAGCGCGTGGCGGCGGACCTGCGGGGCGACGTCACCGAGCACCTGCCGACGGCCTCCGAGGAGAAGAACGGCAAGCGCGTCGCCCTGGTGGGCGCGGGCCCGGCCAGCCTCACGGTGTGCAACGACCTCATGCCGCTGGGCTACGCTTGCACGATCTACGAGAAGCTCGACCGGGCCGGCGGCCTCATGCGCACCAACATCCCCTCGTTCCGGCTGCCCGGGAGCGTCATCGACGAGGAGGTCGCCATGATCGTCGACATGGGCGTGGAGGTGAAGTACAGCACGCCCGTGGAGTCCATGGGCTGGCTCCTGGAGCAGGGCTACGACGCGGTCTTCGTGGGCTCGGGCGCGCCCAAGGGCAAGGAGCTGGACATCGAAGGGCGCCGCGAGGGGGGCGCCAACATCCACATCGGCATCGAGTGGTTGGAGGCGGTGCACTTCGGCCACGTGGACTCCATCGGCGAGCGGGTCCTCGTCATCGGCGTGGGCAACACGGCCATGGACTGCTGCCGCACCTCCCAGCGCTTGGGGGCCGAGAGCGTCAAGGTCATGGCCCGCAAGGGCCGGGAGCACTTCAAAGCGTCGCCCTGGGAGCTGGAGGATGCCGAGGAGGAGCTGGTGGAGATCATCGAGAACCACGCCCCCAAGCGCTTCGTCATCGAGGACGGGCGTCTGGTGGCCATGGACTTCGAGATCGTCACCTGGACGCCGGACGATCGGGGGCGCCTCTGCGCCGAGGTCCACGGCGAGACGCGCATCCCCTGCGACGACGTGATCCTGGCCATCGGCCAGGACGCGGCCGTGCCCTGGATCGAGCGGGACATCGGCATCGAGTTCAACGAGTGGGACATCCCGGTGGTGGACCGCACGACCTTCCAGACCACGCTGCCCGGCGTCTTCGCGGGCGGCGACGCGGCGTGGGGCCCGGAGAACATCATCTGGGCCGTGGAGCATGGGCACCAGGCCGCCATCTCAATCCACAACCACTGCCAGGGCATCCCGCTGACCGAACGGCCTCCCCGGGGGATGAACCTGATCAGCCAGAAGATGGGCCACGCCCAGTGGAGCTACTCCAACTACTTCGACGAGGCGGATCGGACGCGGATGCGCCACGTGGAGTTGGAGAAGCGCTTCGCGGCCCTGGACGTGGAGGTGGAGCTGGGCTTCGACGCCGCTCAGACCGCGCGCGAGGTGGAGCGCTGCCTCAACTGCGACATCCAGACCCACTTCACCGACCATTTGTGCATCGAGTGCGACGCGTGCATCGACGTGTGCCCGGTGACGTGCCTGACCATCACGAAGGACGGGGATGAAGAGGATCTGCGCGGGCGCCTCCTGGCACCGGCCCTGAACCTGGATCAGGCTCTGTTCGTGTCCGGTGACCTGCCCCACACCGGGCGGGTCATGGTCAAGGACGAGGACCTGTGCATCCACTGCGGCCTGTGCGCCGACCGCTGCCCCACGGCGGCGTGGGACATGCGTCAGTTCGACCTCCTCATGCCGTACGCCGGGAGGCCGGCGCCGTTGGGGGAGGCCAGGCCACCCGGGGGGCGGCCGGACGATCGGCCGGGGGGTGAACACGACGGCGGCGCGGAAGCCCATCAACCGGCCGGCCAGGAGGCGAGCCCGTGAGCCGGGTCAACGACTTCGCGTTCAAGGTGGCCACCGTTAACGGCACCGGCTCCGCCAGCGCCAACGGCATGCTGCTCAAGGCCATCTACCGCATGGGCATACCGGTGTCGGGCAAGAACGTCTTTCCCTCCAACATCCAGGGCCTGCCCACCTGGTACGAGATCCGGGTGAGCCGGGAGGGCTTCCTGGGGCGCATGCCCCGTTTCGACCTGTTCGTGGCCATGAACCCGGCCACCTACGAGCGGGACATGAAGGAGGTGCCGGCGGGCGGCTGGGTGGTCTACGACTCGTCCTGGCCCATGAAGAAGGAGCTGCTCCGGGACGACGTCACGCTTCTGGGTGTGCCCCTGGCCCGTATGTGCGTGGAGGCTTTCCAGGGCGCCCGGGCCCGCGTGCTCATGAAGAACATCGCCTACGTCGGGGTTCTGAGCGCCCTCCTGGAGATCGACACGAAGGTGCTCGAGGAGATGATCGGCGAGACCTTTGCGGGAAAGCAGAAGCTCCTGGCGCCGAACCTGCAGGCCCTGGCCATGGGCCGCGACTACGCCCTGGAGCACTTCGACTGCCCGTTGCCCATCCGCCTGGAGGCGATGGACGAGACGAAGGACTGCGTCATGATGGACGGCAACACGGCCGCCGCGCTGGGCTGCGTATACGCCGGCGCCACCGTGGGGGCGTGGTACCCCATCACCCCCGCCACCTCGCTCATGGACAACTTCACGGCCCTGTGCCGGAAGTTCAGGTCGGGTGGGGAGGGCCACCGCTACATCATCCTGCAGGCGGAGGACGAGCTGGCCGCCGCCGGGATGGTCATCGGCGCCGGGTGGGCCGGCGCGCGCGCCTTCACGCCCACCAGCGGGCCGGGCATCAGCCTCATGGGGGAGTTCATCGGGCTGGCCTACTACGCCGAGATCCCCAGCGTCTTCTTCGACATCCAGCGCACGGGGCCCTCGACGGGGATGCCGACGCGTACCCAGCAGGGCGACCTCATGACCGTGGTGTTCGCCTCCCATGGTGACACCAAGCACATCGCGCTCTTCCCGGCGGATCCCGGGGAGTGCTTCACCCTGTCTGTGGCCGCCTTCGACCTGGCGGAGCGCTTCCAGACTCCGGTGTTCGTCATGAGCGACCTGGACATCGGCATGAACGACTGGATGATTCCCCGCCTGGATTGGGACGACGGCTACCGGCCCGATCGGGGCAAGGTCCTGACCGCCGAGCAGCTCGACGGCATGGAGACGTTCCACCGTTACCTCGACCCCGACGGCGACGGCGTGCCGTACCGGACGCTTCCCGGCGCCCACCCCGCGGGGGCGTATTTCACGCGGGGGAGCGGCCACGACAAGTTCGGCCGCTACACGGAGGACGGCGCCGCCTATCAGGAGGTGGTGGACCGCATCGCCCGAAAGATCGACTCCGCGGGCGCGGCGGCTCCGGCCCCCGTGGTGGAGCTGCGCCAGGGTGCGGAGGCCGGCATCATCACCATCGGCGGGTGCGACGCCGCGTGCCGCGAGGCCATCCAACGCATGAGCGAGCGGGGCCGCGCGCTCAGCTACCTGCGCATCCGGGCCTTCCCGTTTCATCCGGAGGTACGGGCCTTCATCGAAGCGCACGAGACGATCTACGTGGTCGAGCAGAACCGGGACGCCCAGCTCCGGAGCCTCCTGGCGCTGGATCTCGAGATGTCGCCGGAGCGCTTCCTGAGCGTCCGGCAGTACGCGGGGTATCCGCTCAGCGCCGGCGACGTCCTGGCGGGGGTGGAGGGCGCCGGAGAGGGGGTGGGCCCCCCCGGCGCCGGGCCGCCCGCGGTCGCCCCGAGGGCCGCGCCACATCCAGCCAACCGGACCGCGGAGGTGACCTCGTGAGCTCCATCGCCAAGCCCCGCTTCCACCACCCGAGCCTCGCCCGGAACTCGCTCGGGCTCACCCGCCGGGACTACGAGGGGGCCATGAGCACGCTGTGCGCCGGGTGCGGTCACGACTCCATCACCGCGGCCCTCGTGCAGACCTTCTACGAGCTGGAGGTGGTGCCCCACCGGGTGGCCAAGGTGTCGGGCATCGGGTGCTCTTCGAAGACGCCCACGTACTTCATGAGCCAGGCGCACGGCTTCAACTCCGTCCACGGGCGCATGCCCTCAGTGGTGACCGGGGCCAACGCGGCCAACGGAGGCCTGATGTACGTGGGCATCAGCGGCGACGGCGACTCCCTGTCCATCGGCCTGGGGCAGTTCTGCCACGCCATCCGGCGCAACGTGAACATGCTCTACGTCCTGGAGAACAACGGGGTGTACGGCCTGACCAAGGGGCAGTTCTCCGCCTCCGCGGACCTGGGGACCAAGTCCAAGCGCGGCGAGGCCAACCGGGAGGGGCCCATCGATCCGGTGCCCCTGGCGCTGAGCCTCGGGGCCACCTTCGTGGCGCGCACCTTCTCCGGGGACAAGGATCAGCTCGTGCCCATCCTCAAGGCGGGGCTCAGGCACAGGGGCTTCGCGTTCGTGGACGTGCTGTCTCCGTGCGTCACCTTCAACGACCACGAAGGCTCCACCAAGAGCTACACATTCATCCGGGGCCAGAAGCACGACCTGGTCTACGCCGACTTCGTGCCCGTGGTGGGAGAGATCTCGACCGAGCCCTACGAGCCCGGCGCGGTCCAGTCGGTGCGCCTCCACGACGGCAGCCAGGTGCGCCTCCGCAAGGTAGACGCCGACTACGATCCCCACGACCGCATCGGCGCCTTCGCCTACCTCAAGGAGCGCCAGGAGAGGGGCGAGCTGGCCACCGGGCTGCTCTTCATCGAGGAGCACGACGAGGACATGCACGCGCGGGCCGGCACCGGCCCCGTGCCCATGGTGGACCTCCCCTTCGAGGAGCTGTGCCCAGGAAGCGACGCACTGGACGAGCTGATGGAGGCGTTCCGGTAGTCGGGGCCGCCGGAGGGAAGGCGGGAGGGGAGACCCCGGCACTCGCGGCGCCGCCCGCGCCGCCGGGAGCCCGCATGTGGGCGGGTCTGGTGGACGCCCTGGCGCTGGCGCTCTACACGGGGCTGAGTCTGCTCCCCCTGTGGCTCTGGTACGGCGACGGCTACTTCGAGTCCGAGGTGGGGATGCAGGGGGGCGTCAGCGGGTGGCTAGCGGCCTCCTGGCGGCCTCCTGGTGGCGCCACTCCACGGTCCCGCCCGGCGGGTCACGGACCGGGTCTACGACCGAGTCCTGGAAGGCGAGACTCGCCTCCCGGGTGGGGAGGCGGCGGTGCTCCTGGTCCGTGCCCGGGCCGCTGAGGACGGGGCGACCCCGCCGGAGGTGGTCCTGGCCCAGGAGGCCGAACGGGTGCCACCTTGGGAGGGCAGGTGGCCCGGGCACTGGGGGTGGCGCTCCTTTTGGAGTTCCGCCGAGTGACCGACGCCGCTGAGGCCGCCCGACGAATCGCCAAGGGCCTGGCGGACGCGGCGGAGCTCCTGGAAGAGGCCCCGTCGATCCTGGGGGGCCGGGGTCCACTGCGGCCCGTGGAGCGCGACCCCTCGGGCACCCCGATGGGACCGACCGTGAAGGTGGCCGCCGGCTTGCAGCGCCAGGCGGAGCGGAAGGCGGAGCGGGACGCCGTTCCGGCCACGGGGTGCTCCTGAGCCGCGAGGCGCAGCGCGGATGGAAGGCCGACAGGCAACGGAGCCGAAGGATCCCGACCCGGTGGAGGGGGAGCCCGTCCTGGTCCACCGGCTGGACCTGGGGAGCGTGAC
Organism: Longimicrobiales bacterium; assembly: GCA_036396575.1. Classification (GTDB taxonomy): domain Bacteria; phylum Gemmatimonadota; class Gemmatimonadetes; order Longimicrobiales; family Gaopeijiaceae; genus DASWKP01. The sequence continues at coordinate 20,886 of DASWKP010000295.1, forward strand.
GCCATGATGCGATACCTACGAGCGGCAGCAGCAGCAGCAGCAGCCGCCGCCACCGCCGTCGTAGGGTTCATGATGACGGTGAATGCCCGCCGCCGGCAGATGCCGGGCTCGGTCCTCCAGGACCCAGACCACCCGACGGGGTCCGAGCCCGCTCCCGCTTCTGCTGGAAACGCAGACCGCGTAACCTGCGAAGCGGCCATGGCCGCATTACGGTGAATAATCACAGGAAACGCAGCCCTGCCGTTCCGGATGCCGCCCGTGGCCGCATTGCGGTGAGTAATCACCCGAGCATTCGCGCCACCGGACACTACATCTTGTGGTCCCAGGGGCTGCGGTTACGGTAGGGCCCTTCCGGTCTCGAGTGCGGTGCCATTCCAGAAGGGCGTCCGTGAGGACCACGGCCCTGGTTCCGGGAAAACCCGACGGACCGGCTCGCGCCGCCACGCCAGCGACCGCCCACGCCGGCTCGCGCCGCCGCCGGCCAGCGACCATCCATCCCCGCTCCTACCGAGCCGGGGACCGCCCACCCCGGCTCCCACCGGCAGGCCGGCGACCGGCCCACCCCGATTCCGGCGCGGTCCACCCGCGGCACACCCGCCTCGATGCTCAGGCCGTGGAGGGCCCGCCACACCGCGCCCTGACCCCCTCCGCTCTGCGGCATAAGGGGTTCGCTCCTCGTTGCCGTGACCCCATGCAGCATTCCACCCCTTCCGGTTTTATCTTCGAAGGCCTTCCCGCACACGACATTCGACGAGATTCCGGCCGCTGGCCGGACGAACCCAGATGCCAAAGGAGCGACCAACGATGTTGAGCGATCTCGAGATCGCCCGACGGGCTGAGCCTCGCCCCATTACGGAGATCGCGCGCACGGCGGGACTCGATGACGGCGAGATCGAGCCCTACGGGCGCTACAAGGCCAAGATCCCACTGGACGTGTCCCACCGTCCCGTTCGGGGGCGATTGGTCCTGGTCACGGGCATCAGTCCCACCGCTGCCGGCGAAGGCAAGTCCACCGTGTCGGTGGGCCTGGCTGACGCCCTCGCGGTCCGGGGCAGGAACGCGATCCTGTGCCTGCGGGAGCCGTCCCTCGGTCCCGTGTTCGGAATCAAGGGCGGCGCCGCCGGGGGCGGCTACTCTCAGGTGATCCCCATGGAGGAGATCAACCTCCACTTCACCGGAGACTTCCACGCCATCACGTCGGCCCACGCCCTCCTGGCCGCCATGCTGGACAACCAGCTGTACCGGCCCAACAGCCTGAACATCGATCCGACGCAGATCACGTGGCCCCGCGCGGTGGACATGAACGACCGTGCGCTCCGCTCGGTGGTCGTGGGGCTGGGCGGCAGGCTCGGGGGCGTGCCGCGCGAGGACCGCTTCGTCATCACCGCCGCGTCGGAGATCATGGCCGTGTTCTGTCTGTCCACCGACGTGGACGACCTCAAGCGGCGTCTGGGCAACATCGTGGTGGCCTACTCACGGGAGGGAGCGCCCGTGCGGGCGGCGGACCTGGAGGCGCATGGGGCCATGACCGTCCTGCTCAAGGACGCCCTGCGGCCAAACCTCGTCCAGACGCTGGCTGGAACGCCCGCCCTGGTACACGGCGGGCCCTTCGCCAACATCGCCCACGGCTGCAACTCCATCCTGGCCACGCGCACGGGCCTCGCTCTGGGCGACGTCGTGGTCACCGAGGCGGGCTTCGGCGCGGACCTGGGGGCTGAGAAGTTCTTCGACATCAAGTGCCGGTTCGGAGGGCTGAACCCGGAGGCCGTCGTCATCGTGGCCACGATCCGGGCCCTCAAGATGCACGGTGGCGTAGCCAAGGATGCCCTCGCCGGAGAGGACGTGGAGGCCGTGCGGAGGGGGCTGGACAACCTCCAGGGCCACGTCCAGAACGTGGGCAAGTTCGGCGTGCCGGCGGTCGTGGCCGTCAACCGCTTCGCCACCGACACCGACGCCGAGGTGGCCGTGGTGATCGATGCGTGCGGGGCCTGGGGAGTGCGGTCGGTGGACGCGGATCCCCACGGAGCCACCGCCACCGGATGCCTGGACCTGGCGGACGCCGTCTGGGAGACCCTGGAGGCCGGTGGGGCCAACTACGCGCCCCTGTATCCGGACGAGATGTCCCTGGCCGACAAGATCGACACCATCGCCCGCGAGATCTACGGCGCCGACGGCGTGGATATCGATCCGGTCGCGAAGAAGCAGCTCGATAAGCTGGAGGAGATCGGGATGGGAACGGCCCCGGTGTGCATCGCCAAGACCCAGTACTCCTTCTCCGACGACCCGACGCTCATGGGCAGGCCCCGAGGCTTCCGCGTCGCGGTGCGCGAGGTGACCCCTTCCGCGGGCGCCGGGTTCGTCGTGGCCAAGACAGGGAGCATCATGACCATGCCCGGCCTGGCGGCCCGCCCCGCCGCAATCGGAATCGACATGGTGGACGGGGAGGTCCAGGGGCTGTTCTGACGGGTCGCTACCCGCACACGGAGATCCGACCTATGACGTCATCGAGAAGGCAACTGCGTGCGCTCCTCCTGACGCTCGCCGCGGTCGCGGCGTGCCCGGGCCTGGTGTGGTCCCAGGAGATCGGCCCCCCGGGCGGCTCCCTGGTCATCGTCGGCGGCGCCATGCGGGACCCGGCCATCGTCCAGCGCTTCATCGGCCTTGCCGGCGGGCCCGAGGCGCCCATCGTGATCGTCCCCACGGCGGGCGGTGGCGAGGAGTACGACCGCTTCAACTCGGGGCTGGGCGCGTTCCGGGCCCAGGGTGCCACGGACCTCACGGTCCTCCACACCTGGGACCGGGACGAGGCCGACTCCGAGGCGTTCGTGGCGCCGCTCCGCCGGGCGCGGGGCGTCTGGTTCGGGGGGGGCCGCCAGTGGCGTCTGGCGGACGTGTACATGGGCACCCTCACCGAGCGGGAGCTGTGGACCCTCCTGGAGCGGGGCGGCGTCATCGGCGGCTCCTCGGCGGGCGCTACCATCCTGGGCTCGTACCTGGTCCGGGGTGATACGCGCACGAACACCGTCATGATGGGCGACCACGAGGTGGGCTTCGGCTTTCTCAGGGCCTCGGCCATCGACCAGCACCTGCTCCGGCGCAATCGCCACTTCGACCTCATCGAGGTGATCCGGGCCCACCCGGATCTGCTCGGCATCGGCATCGACGAGAACACCGCCGTCGTCGTGACGGGGGACCGCTTCGACGTCATGGGACAGGGCTACGTGGCCATCTACGATCACGGCGCCATGACCGATTCCGGAGGGCCGTTCTACTTCCTCGCTCCGGGAGACCGCTTCGACCTGGCGACCCGAACGCCGTATCGCGCGGCGCAGGACTACCAGGAGATCGGCGGTCTCCAGCGGGCTCCCTGGCCTGGAGGCGGGTGAGCCACGTGTCCTTCCTGTCGAGGCTCCGGCTGGTCCTCACCGCTGGCCAGGGGCTCGCCACGGGCATCCCCGACGCGGCCTCGGAGCGGGACCCCATCGACGTGTTCAGGGAGTGGCTCCGGGCCGCCGAACGGGCGGGCCTCCTCCTGCCGGAGGCCTGCGCGCTGGCCACCGCCACGCCCGGGGGAGTCCCCTCGG
>DASWKP010000296.1:0-15563 GCA_036396575.1 Longimicrobiales bacterium
CCGAGGGCGGCCGATCCCCACCGCGGACAAGCTGCTCGATCTGTCCCAGAAGCGAGTCCGAGCCAGCGACGCTGGCCCCGAACAGCCCATCCTCCGCCCCTTCGTCCAGCCGCTCCATGGCCCCGTTGAGGTTGAGCCACAGGTCGAAGCGCTCGCTGGCCCGGAGGACCGAATAGAAGAGCCGGGGCCGCTTGCCCTTCCCGGAGATGAAGTCCAGGACGATGGCGAAAGTCGAGATCACGAAGAGAGCGCCGTCCTTGAGGCCGTCCAGGATCAGCTTGAGCTGGAAGATCAGGTAGTCCCGAACGGTCACGTCACGTTCGGCCTGGATCATGGTGGGCTTTCTCTTCCTGTCGGCCATGGGACCTCGCCTCGAACTACGCGGATGGGCTGACGCGGGAGGCCGGTCTCTCCCCCCGCTCCAATGTACGGCATGGGGCGTTCCCATGATTCAGGAAGCCCGGACCTTCGCGGAACCTTGCTCCCGGACCGGACGTAGAGAAGAGTCACTCCCCGACATGTACGGCCGACCCTTCCCAACACCCTGCCCGGGAGGCGTGTCCGCCGGGCAAGGAGGCGACCCGGTAGTCGACCCGTACGGAGTCCACATGCGGCCGTTGGTTTCGTCGAGAATCGTCCTGGCCGCCGTGGCCCTCGTGGGTGCCGCGCTGGCTGGATCGCCGACCCACCCCGAGGGGTGGTCGGTCACCCTCCCGCGGGTGGACTCCGACGGTCTCCTGGCCGCCCCGCGCGCCGGCGACGGCCCTTCGGTGTTCGCCCCAACGGATCGATTCATGTCGCTGGCCGCCTCCGGCGCCCTGGCGCAGGAGATCCGGAGCCAGCGCCCCGAGCCCCACGAGTACTACTTCACACGCGGCATATACTCGGACCGCCGGGGGGGCGGCCTCGCGAGCTGGGGACGGCGAGGGAGCTGGGCCGTCGACTATCCCAAGGCCGACTACCAGTTCATGGTCGTCATCAAGCGGCTCGTTGGGCTCGACGCCTTCGATGGGCCGAACGCGGTGGAGCTCGCCGACCCGGCACTCCGCCGCTACCCCTTCCTTTACATGCTGGAAGTCGGCGGCATGGCCCTCAACCAGGCGGAGATTCATGGCCTGCGAAGCTACCTGGACGCCGGGGGCTTTCTGGTCATCGACGACTTCTGGGGTTCCTGGGAGTGGGAGAACTTCGAGTACAATATCCGCCGGGTGCTGCCGGGCCGGCAGATCGTGCGGCTGGACCTGGATCACGACCTGTTCAAGACCTTCTACGACATCACCGAGATCAAGCAGGTGCCCGGCGTGCGACGGGGTCGGAGTGGCGGGCCCACCTGGGAAAACGACGGGTACACGCCCTACGTCCTGGGCATCCACGACGACCAGGGCCGCCTCATGGTGGTCATCAACTGGAACACGGACCTGGGGGACGCCTGGGAGTGGGCGGAGGACCCCTACTACCCGTTGGAGTATTCCACCTTCGCCTACGAGATGGGCGCCAACATGATCGTCTACGGCATGAGCCACTGAACGGCGAGTTGAATGGAGTCGATCTTCACCTTCCTCTTCAAGTACCGCCCCCTCCTCTTCCAGGAGGGTGACTTCGCCTTCGCGGCGCCCTGGCCGGTCCTGGCGGTGCTGCTGGTGGCGGGCGCGGCCGCGGCCGCCGCGGTGGCCACCTACGCCCCTCCCCGGGGCAAGGCGGGGCCTGTGGACCGAACCGTGATGGCGGTCCTGCGCGTCGCCGCGCTGGGCGTTCTCCTGTTCGCGCTTTTCCAGCCCACCCTCGTGCTGACGTCCACGGTCCCCCAACGCAACTTCGTGGGCATCCTGGTGGACGACTCCCGCAGCATGACCCTCACCGGAGAGGATGGCCGACCCCGTAGCTCGTTCGTGGACGACCACTTCGGACCCGATGGCAGCGACCTTCTCGATCAGTTGGAGGAGCGCTTCGCCGTGCGCTATTACCGGTTCTCGGCCACGTCGGGACGGGTGGACGCTCCGGGCGAGCTGACCTACGACGGAACCCGGACGGACCTCAACGGAGCTCTCGACCACGCCCGCCAGGACCTGTCCAGCGTCCCCCTTTCGGGGCTCATCGTGCTGAGCGACGGAGCCGACAACGCGGGCGGCGCCCTGGCTGAGGCCCTGGTCCCCCTCCAGGCGGCCTCGGTCCCCGTATACACCGTGGGACTGGGGGAGGAGGCCCTCACGCCGGACATCCAGGTGGGTCGGGTGGCGGCGCCACGCACGGTCCTCCAGGGCACGTCGCTCCTGGTGGACGTCATCGTGTCCCAGCGCGGCTTCGGCGGCACCACCGTGCCCCTGGTCATCGACGACGACCAGCACATCCTCGCCGAGGAGACCGTGGTGCTGGCGGGGGCCGACGAGCCCACGGTGACCCGGGTCCGTTTCACGCTCGACCGGCCCGGAACCCGGCTCATTCGATTCCGCATCCCGGATCAGGAGGGCGAGCGCGTCGTCCGCAACAACCAGCGCTCCATCCAGGTGGAGGTGCGGGAGTCCCGGGAGAAGATCCTCTATTTCGAGGGAGAACCCCGCTGGGAGCTGAAGTTCGTGCGCCGCGCGGTGGCTGAGGACGACAACGTCCAGGTCGTGATCCTCCAGCGGACCGCCGAGAACAAGTACCTGCGCCTGGACGTGGACGACGGCGAGGAGCTGGCGGCGGGCTTCCCGAGGACGAGGGAGGAGCTGTTCCGGTACCGCGGCCTCATCATCGGGAGCGTCGAGGCGAGCTTCTTCACCCACGACCAGCTCGCTATGATCGCCGACTTCGCCAGCCAGCGGGGCGGCGGCGTCCTCTTCCTGGGAGGCCGAAACGCTTTCGCGGAAGGCGGCTACGAGGGCACCCCGGTGGCCGAGGCCATGCCCGTCGTTCTGGAGGAGCCCGCCCACGACGTCCGCCAGGCCTTCACCGAGGTGAAGGTCCGGCCCACGGTCGCCGGCCTCGGGCACGTGGCCGCCCAGATCCGGCCCGACGGCCAGTCCAGCGGGACCGCCTGGGACAGCCTTCCCGCCCTGTCCACACTGAACCGCATCCAACGCGTCAAGCCCGGCGCCACCACGCTTCTCGTGGGGGATGCCTCCCATGGGGAGCAGGTGGTCCTGGCCTTCCAGCGCTATGGCCGGGGGAAGGTCCTGGCCATGCCCGTCCAGGACGTGTGGACGTGGCAGATGCACCAGGACATCCCGCTGGAGGATCAGACGCACGAGACCTTCTGGCAGCAGCTCCTGCGCTGGCTCGTGGACGGTGTGCCGGAGCCGGTGGACGGACGCCTGGCGCTGGAGCAGGCCGAGGCGGGCGAGAGCGTGCGCGTGGTCGCCGAGGTGAGCGATTCCTCGTACCTGGCGGTCAACGCCGCCCGGGTGACGGCCACGGTGACCGCGCCCGACGGTGGCACGGAGGTGGTGCCTCTGGAGTGGACGCTCGAGCGCGACGGCGAGTACGCGGGAGCCTTCACGCCCGGCATGGACGGTTCCTACGAGATCGCCATCGACGCCCTGCGGGGAGAGGAGGAGGTCCTGGGCACCGACGACCTCCATCTCTCGGTGGGTCCGAGCGACGAGGAGTACTTCGACGCCGGTATGCGGCGCCCCGTGCTGGAGCGCCTGGCCAACGAGACCGGCGGCCGCTTCTACACGCCCGGGACGGTGGGCGACCTTCCCGAGGACCTGCGCTTCACCGGGGGAGGCGTGACCCTCACCGAGGAGCGGGACCTCTGGGATATGCCGTTCCTGTTTCTCATGCTGGTCGCGCTCGTGGGCGGAGAGTGGTTCTACCGGCGCACCCGGGGGTTGGTGTGAGGCACCCGTTCTCCTCGCCCCCGAGGCGAACGGCCGGCGTGGCGGCGCTCGCCCCGCTGGCGCGCGCGGCACTCGCGGCCGCCGCGCTCGTCGGCGCCATCGCGCCGTGGCCAGCGGCGGCCCAGGAGTCCCACCTCCTCCTGGTGGTGGGGCTCGGCGGCGATCCGGCCTACGAGGAGACCTTTCACGCCTGGGCCACCACGCTGCGCGCGGCGGCCCTCGACACCCACCGCGTGCCCGCAGAGAACGTGGTCTACCTGGGCGAGGGCCACGCCGACCACCCCGGCGTCATCCAGGCCCGGGCCACGAAGGAGAACCTGGGCTCCGCCCTGGCCGCCCTGTCCGCCCGCGCGGGCGAGCGGGACCGGATCCTGGTGGTGCTGATCGGCCACGGCACCAGCCGGGAAGGCGAGGTCAGCTTCAACCTGCCCGGGCCCGACGTCACGGCGGGGGACCTGGACGTGATGCTACGGTCCTTCCCCACCCAGACCGTGGCCGTGGTGAACACCTCCCCGTCCAGCGGCCCCTTCGTCCAGGCGCTGTCCGGCCCTGGCCGGATGATCCTCACCGCGACCAAGACCGCCCTGGAGCGGAACGCGACCCAGTTCGGCCAGTTCTTCGTGGAGGCGTTCAGCGGCGACGGCTCCGACCTCGACAAGGATGGGCGCATCTCCCTGCTGGAGGCGTTCGAATACACCCGCCGGGAGGTGGAGCGCTACTACCAGGAGAACAACCTCCTCCTGACCGAGCACGCGCTCCTGGACGACAACGGAGACGGACAGGGCTCCACCGAGCCGGGCGTGGACGCCGCCGACGGGCGCCTGGCGCGGACCTTCTGGCTCGGCACGACCGCCGCGGCCGACGGTGCGGTGGCGGCGGACATTCCCGAAGGCGTGACGGATCCCGAGCTGCTACGCCTCTACCGGGAGCGGGCCGTCATCGAAGGCCGCATCGAGGAGCTGCGCCTGCTGAAGGACCGCATGGAGGAGGCCCGCTACGAGCGGGAACTGGAGGACCTGCTGGTGGAGCTGGCCCTCAAGAACCGGGAGATCCGAGCGAGAGGGGGACCCGGGTCATGACGAGCCAGGAGTGCGGGAGCCGGCGTGGACCGATCGGGACCGTCGCGCCCGTCCTGGCGGCCGCGCTGTTGGCCCTGGTCGCGAGCGGCGCCCGCGCCCAATCGGTCGACCTGGCCGTGGACCTGGCCGAAGCGCGCGACCTTCTGCGCACCGGGTCCTACGACGCCGCGCTCGGCGCGTTCGCCGACCTCGCCCGCGGGGACGCCACCCCGCCCGTGGTCCTCGGTGAATACGCCAGGGCTCTCATGGAGGTCGGGCGGTACGATCGGGCGCGCGAAGTGGTTGAGGGCAGTGGAGGCCGAGCGCGCGCCCCCGAACTGGAGAACGTTCTCGGCGAAGCCTGGTACGCCACCGGGAGGATCGCCGAAGCCGAGGCCGCCTTCCGCCGGGCGGCGGCCACGAGCCCCGGGCCGATACGGAACGTGGGACGCCTCAACCTGGCCGTCCTCCTGTGGAACCGGGGCGAGCGCGAGCCGGCCCGGGAGATCTTCGACGCCTTCATCGACGTGTACAACGGGGGCGCGGGTCGGCTTTCCGCCGAAGAGCTCATGGCGGTCGGCGTGGCCGTGAAGCACCTGGCCGTGCGGAACCCCCTCCTCCTCCAGGACGCCCTCATGGCGTTCGACGACGCGGCGGCCGCGGACCCCACCGACCTCCGCCCCGACTTTCTGGCGGCGGAGCTGTTCCTGGAGAAGTACCGGGCCACCGACGCCCGGGACGCGTACAACAAGATACTGGCGGTGAACCCCGGCCACCCGCGCGTGCTCCTGGGCCAGGCCCGGGTGCTGGACTTCGAGGGCGAGGGGGGCGCCGTGGAAGCGGTGAATCGGGCGCTCGAGGTCAACCCCGACTACGTGGAAGCCCGGGCCTTTCTGGCCAGCCTCCACCTCAAGACCGAGGACCAGGACCGGGCGCGCTCCGAGGCGCGCCTGGCCCTGGAGGTGAACCCGTCGTCCCTGGAGGCGCTCTCGGTCCTGGCCGCGTCCCACTATCTGTCCGGGGACGTTGCCGGGTACGACGAGGCGCGCCGCCGCATCCACGAGCTGAACCCGACCTATCCCGACCTCTACACGACCGTGGCCGAGCTGGCCGCGGACCGACGCCAGTACCAGGCCGCGGTGGAGCTGGCGGCGCAGGCCGTGGAGGTGGACCCATCGAGTTGGAAGGGGTTCGGCCTGCTGGGCACCAACCAACTCCGCACGGGACGGATCGAGGAAGGCCGCGCCAACCTGGAACGGGCTTTCGAGGGCGACCCCTACAACCCCTGGTACAAGAACTCGCTGGACCTGCTGGACACCTTCGTCCACTACGAGACTCTGGAGACCGAGCACTTCCGACTCTTCCTGCACGGGCGCGAGGCCGAGCTGCTGGGACCCTACGCGGCCGAGCTGGCCGAGGAGGGCTTCGCGGCACTTCGGGAGCGCTACGGCATGGAGCCGCCAACGCCCATTCGCGTGGAGATCTTCCCGTCGCACGAGGACTTCTCGGTGAGGACGCTGGGCATCCCCGGACTGGGGGCCCTCGGCGTGAGCTTCGGCAGCACTCTGGTCATGGACTCGCCATCGGCCCGCGCCCCCGGCGAGTTCAACTGGGCCTCCACCTTCTGGCACGAGCTGGCTCACGCGTTCCACCTGGGCATGACGGACCACCGGGTGCCCCGCTGGTTCAGCGAGGGCCTCGCCGTCCACGAGCAGCGGGTGGCGCGGGAGCGCTGGGGCCACCACGCCACGCCCGCCTTCCTCCAGGCCTACCGGGACGGCCGCCTCCACCCCGTGAGCCGCCTCAACGAAGGCTTCATCCGGCCCACGTACCCACAGCAGGTGGCGTTCAGCTACTACCAGGCGTCCCTCGTCTTCGATCTCATGGAGAGTCGCTGGGGCTTCGACTCGGTGCTGGCCATGCTCCGGGGCTACCGGGACGGCCGGACCACGGAAGAGTTGATCCCGGACGTGCTGGGCCTGAGCGTCGAGGACCTCGACGAGGCCTTCGACGCCTACGTGAACGACCGGCTGGGCGAGCGCATGGCCGCCGTGGCGACGGTCATGGAGGGCATGCCCCCCATGGGAGGACGCGCGGGGCACGACGTCGGCTCCCTCCGGGACGCGGCCCGGCGCTCTCCGGGGAGCTTCCAGGCCCGTTTGGCGCTCGGCATCGCCCTCTTCGAGGCCGGAGAGCTGGAGGACGCCGAGCGGGAACTGCGAGCCGCGCTCCGGTTGTTTCCCGAGTACGGGGGTACGGATAGCCCGTACCTGTATCTCGCGAGGATCCACGTGCGCCGGGGCGAGAGCGCCGACGCCGCGGGAGCCCTCTACCAACTCGGGCGCCTGAGCGAGAGCCACTACGAGGTCCACACCCAGGAAGCGGACATCCGCCTGGCGCTGGGGGAACCCGAGGCTGCGGCACGCGCCCTGGAGAAGGCGATCGAGATCTACCCCTACGACCTGGAAGCCCACAGGCGGCTGGCATCCCTCCACGAAGAGATGGGGGAGCACGACCGTGAGGTCCGCGAGCGCCGCGCCGTCCTGTCCCTGGACCCGGTGGACCGTGCCGACGCCCACTACCGGCTGGCCTCGGCCCTGGCGCGGGCTGGGCGCCCGAGCGACGCCCGTCGGGAAGTCCTGGCCGCCCTGGAGATCGCCCCGAACTTCGAGGACGCCCTGGAGCTGCTCCTGGTGCTCAGGGGAGGAGCGGGATGACCCGGACGGCCCTGCTGATCGCGCTCGCCTCCGGGACACTGGCCACGGCAGGCCTGGCCGGCGTGGCGGGCGCCCGCTGGCTCCGCCCAGCGCCGGGCCTCGGCCCCGCCGCGCCCCAGGAAGACCCTCGCTACGACGGCCGCTTCACGTTCGTGCGCATCCGATTCGGCGAGGACGGAGGCGGCCTGCGCAATTTTCAGGGCTTCGGACGCAGGGGGCGCGGCCGGGAGCCGGTGTGGGCCCACGACACTCCCTACGCCGAGCAGAACTTCGCCAAGATCCTGGACGCCACGACCTTCGTCGACAACTACAAGGAGGGGCTGGCGGGCCGGAACCTGACGACGGACGACCCGGAACTGTCCCGCTACCCCCTCGCGTTCATGGTCGAAGTGGGGTACTGGACCCCGTCGGAGGCCGAAGTCGAAGGACTGAGGGATTACCTGCTCAAGGGGGGCTTCCTCATCGTGGACGACTTCCGCGGAGAGGGCGCGCTTCGGAACTTCCTCTACCACATGGAACGGGTGCTGCCCGGCGCGCGAGTCGTGGAGGTCCCGGACGACCACGACATCTTCGACTCCTTCTTCCACATCGCGGAGCCCCAGTCGCTCACCCCACCGTACAACCAGGAGCTCCACCCGTTCTATCTGGGGTTCCACGAGGACAACGACCCCTCCAAGCGGCTCATGGTCATCATGAACTACAACAACGACCACATGGAGTACTGGGAGTACTCGGAACGGGGCTACTACCCCATCGACCTCGCCAATGAGGCGTACAAGTTCGGGGTCAACTATGTCATCTACGCTTTGACCCACTAGAAACCGCGCGGATACGCTGGCATCCACCCCATGAAGGAAACGGCACGATGGAGGAACTGAAGGAGACGGCACCCCTGGAGCACGACGACGATGTGGCCCTGGCGGACCGGATGCGGGAAGGTCGGGAGAGCATCATCCGCGAGGTGCGCAAGCTCATCGTGGGCCAGGACGAGGTCATCGACCAGGTGCTGCTCACCCTGTTCGTGGGGGGAAACAGCCTGCTCCTGGGAGTCCCCGGACTGGCCAAGACGCTTCTCGTTCACACGGTGGCCGAGGTGCTGGACCTGAAGTTCTCCAGAATCCAGTTCACCCCCGACCTCATGCCGTCGGACATCACGGGCACGGACATCATCCAGGAGGATGCGGACACGGGCCGGCGCCATCTGAAGTTCGAACCGGGTCCGATCTTCGCCAACGTGGTGCTGGCCGACGAGATCAACCGGACGCCGCCGAAGACCCAGGCGGCGCTCCTGGAGGCCATGCAGGAGCACCGGGCCACGGTTCAGGGCACCACGTACGTCCTGGACGAGCCCTTCTACGTATTCGCCACCCAGAATCCCATCGAGCTGGAGGGCACGTACCCCCTCCCCGAGGCGCAGCTCGACCGCTTCATGTTCGAGATCGTCCTGGACCATCTCTCCCAGGAGGAGGAGCTCCAGGTCGTGCGGGAGACGACGGGGATCCAGGAACCGGTGTTCAGCCACGCCGTGACGGGTCCGGACCTGGTCGCCTTCCAGCGCCTGGTCCGACGGGTCCCCGTGCCCGACGCGGTCCTGCGCTACGCCGTGTCCCTGGTGCGCGCCAGCCGGCCCGGCCCCAACGGCGCCACGCCGGACTTCGTGAGCAAGTGGATCGCCTACGGGGCCAGCGTGCGCGCGGCCCAGTACCTGGTTCTGGGCGCCAAGGCACGCGCCCTGACCTCGGGCCGCTACACGCCGGGCTTCGAGGACATCCGGCATCTGGCCCATCCGGTGCTGCGGCACCGCATCCTCACGAACTTCCACGCGGAGAGCGAAGGCGTGACCTCGGGGCAGCTCATCGACCAGCTCATGGAGGCCGTGCCCGTGCCCTCTTCGGGGATGTAGCGTGGTCCAGCACCGTGCCGCCCGCGCCGCCGCCGGCTCGTCCGGGGCCAAGTTCCTGGACCCCGACGTCCTGGCCAGGATCGACAATCTCGAGCTCCTGGCCCGGACCGTGGTGGACGGCTTCCTCAACGGGCTGCACCGATCGCCGTACCTTGGCCTGTCCCTGGACTTCGCCGAGCACCGGCCCTACATGCCCGGGGATGACATCCGCCGCATCGACTGGCGCCTGTTCGCGCGCACGGACCGCCACTACATCAAGCTCTATGAGGCGGAAACCAACGCGAACTTCACCGTGGTCCTGGACGTGTCCCGGTCCATGGACTACGGCAGCCACACGCTGACCAAGCTGGACTACGCCCGCTACCTGGCCGCATGCCTCACGTACTTCTCCCGGCAGCAGCGTGACCGGGTGGGGCTGGTCACTTTCGACCACGACATCGTCGACTTCGTCCCGCCGTCGGCGAAGAACCTGGACCTGTGCCTCCACACGCTGGACCGGATCGACCCGGGTCGGCCGGGGTCGCTTGGGCCCGCCATGCTCAAGGTGGCGGAGAGTCTGCGCCGGAAGGGCATCCTCGTGGTGTTGAGCGACCTCTACGAGGAGACGGAGGATGCGCTCCACGCCATCCGACTGTTGGCGGGCCGCGGCCACGACGTCATCGTGTTCCACGTCCTGGATCCCGACGAGATGGACTTTCCCTTCGAGGCGGCGTCGAGCTTCGAGGACATGGAGAGCGGAGAGCGCATCCCCGTCATCCCGACGAAGCTGCGGGAGGGCTACCAGCAGCTCCTTCGGGAGCACATCCGGGAGTTGGAGGAGCGCCTGCTGGCCAGCCGCATCGATTACGTGCTCCTCAACACCGCCGAGCCGCTGGACCACGCCCTCTTCCGCTACCTGCTCATCCGTGAGAAGCGGAGCCGGGTGCGCTGATGCCGATCCAGTTCCTGGTTCCGGCCTTCCTGGTGGGGCTCGCGGCCGTGGCGATCCCCATCCTGGTTCACCTCGCCCGGAAACAACGCGCCAAGGTCGTGCCTTTCCCCTCGCTCATGTTCCTGGAGAAGGTGCCGTACCAGGCGGAGAGCCGGCGCCAGATCCACCACTGGTTCCTGCTACTCCTCAGGGCCCTGGCGGTCATCGTCATCGTCGCCGCTTTCGCCCGGCCCTTCTTCCGGAGTGAGGAGGCGGTCGCGGGCGCCACGTCGGGACCCCGTGAGATCGTCCTTCTCGTGGACCGCTCCTACAGCATGGGCGTGGGCGACCGCTTGCCGGATGCCCTGGACGCCGCCAGGGAAGCCGTGCGGGGCATGGGCCCGTTGGACCGCGCCAGCGTCGTGTTCTTCGCCCGGAGCGCCGTGGTGGCGGTGCGCTCCACCTCGGACCGGACCCGCCTTCTGGGTGCTCTGGACTCGGTCACCGTGACCTCCGAGGCCACGTCGTACGGGCCGGGGCTCAAGCTGGCCCAGACCATCCTGGACGAGACGGACCTCCCGGGCCGGGAGCTGGTCGTCATCGGCGACCTCCAGAGGGCGGGGTGGACAGGAGAGGAGGGCGTGAGCCTCCCGCCGGGCACCGTGGTAAGGACGGTGGTCCCGGACTCCGAGGTGCCGGTGAACCGCGCGGTGGCCAGCGTCAGCCTCACGCGGCAGCGCTTCAGCGGCCGGGACCGGGTCACGCCCACCGCGCGCATCACCCGCATCGGGGGCGGTGCCGAAGAGCGGGCCGAAGTGATCCTGGAGCTGGAGGGGCGGGAGCTCCAGCGGGTGACGGTGACGCTCCCGGCCACCGGAGCCGCCAGCGTCACCTTCCAGCCCTTCACGCTCGCCGAGCGGCACACGCGAGGCGCCGTGCGCCTCGCCGAAACCGACGCTCTGGCCCCGGACGACGTCCATCACTTCGTCCTGAGCCCCGGCCAGGCCACCTCGGTCCTGGTCCTGGACGACGCGGGCTCTCGGGGCGCTTCCAGCTTCTTCCTCACCCAGGCCCTGGCCATCTCGGAGGAGAACACCTTCGACGTCAGCGTCCAGGCGGGCGGCGCCGTGGGCGCCTCCGATCTGGCGGGGAGAGCCGTGGTGGTGGTCAACGACCGTCCCGTGCCCGGCGGGGCCTCCGCCGCGGCGCTGCGGTCCTTCGTAGAGGGAGGGGGCGGGCTCCTCGCGATCATGGGCGAGAGGTTCACCTGGCCCGACGAGCTGGCCGACCTCCTGCCCGGGGCGTTCACCGGACCGGTGGACCGGGCCGGTGGCCGGGGCGAGCGGCTGGGCCACGTTGACCACGACCACCCCGTCTTCGAGATCTTCCGGGGCCCCCGGACGGGAGACTTCTCCGGAGCCCGCTTCTACCGGGCGAGGGAGATGCAGATCACCGAGGGGGAAGCGGCCAGGGTCCTGGCCCGCTACGATGACGGCAGCGTGGCCCTGGCCGAGCGGCTGGCCGGAGAAGGCAGGGTGTTGGTGTGGACGTCCACCCTGGACGTATTCTGGAACGACCTGGCGCGACAATCGGTCTTCCTTCCCTTCGTGCATCAGCTCATCCGGCACGCGTCCGGGAGGACGGAGACGCTCGCGGCCTTCACGGCGGGACAGGTGATCGACGTGACCGACGCCAGGGCCATGGCTACGGCGGGCCTGGGCGACGCGGCGCGGGCGCTGGCCGGGGACGAGGAACGGGTGGCCCTGACCCCGTCCGGCCGGACGCTCCCGCTGCCTGTCGGGGAGGGACCCCACTTCCTGAGCCTCGAGGAGCAGGGGGTCTACGAGATCCGCCCCCCCGGCGCCAGCGAGGTGCGGCCCCTGGCGGTGGCGGTCAACGTGGAGTTGGCCGAGGCGGACCTGACGCCGTTGGACGTGGCCGAGGTGACGGCGTCGATCTCGGCGGCGCCCGGAACGGAGAGCGCGCGGGGAGGAGCGGGCGCCAGGGCGGCGCAGCTCCGTAGGGAGGACCAGGAGCGAAGGCAGTCACTCTGGCGAATGCTGCTGGCGGTCGCCTTCGTCTTGTTGGCGGTGGAGACGGTGATCTCGAACCGCATCTCCAGGACCACAGGCAGGAGAGGGATTCATGCTTCAGCGTAGTTCGCCCCCCGGCGACGGGGTCCTTCCCATCATCCGGAGCGTGCGGAGCCGCTGGCGGCTCCGGATCGCGCTCCGGGGCGCGAGCATCCTCCTGGCCACGGCGTTCGCGGCCTTCCTCCTGTCCGCCTTCGGCCTCGAGGCAGCCCGCTTCTCGCCGGGAGCCGTGACGGCTCTGCGCCTGGCCGCGTGGGCGGTGGTGGCCCTGGTCGCCGTTGTGTTCCTCGTACGCCCCCTGCTCAGGCGGGTCAGCGACGAGCAGGTGGCCCTCTACCTGGAAGAGCACGAACCGAGTCTGGAGGCGGCGATCCTGGGCGCGGTGGAGGCGGAGCGCGAGGGGACGACCGAGCGCATGGCCGTGTCCCCGGCTCTGCTGCGTCGCCTCGTGGAGCGGGCGGTGGACCGGGCCCGGGACGTCGAGTATGGCCGGCGCATCGATCAGCCCGGCCTGTACCGGTCGTCCGGGGCCCTGGCGGGTGTGACGCTGGCGGTGCTGCTGTTCCTCGTGCTGGGTCCCTCGAACCTCCGCTACGGAATGGGCGCCCTCCTCTTCCCCACCACCGACGCCGCCGACGTGAGCCCGTACTCCATCGCGGTGCTTCCGGGGGACGTCACCGTGGCGAGGGGCTCGGACCAGTTCATCAGCGCCGAGCCGAGGGGCTTCGACGCGGATGAGGTGAGCGTCTTCACCCGCTCGGCCGATGGCCAGCCCTACCAGCGCCTGTCCATGCTTCCCTCGGACAGCGGCAGCTACGAGCTGCTCCTCCTGAACCTTCTGGAGAGCACCGACTACTTTGTGGAGTCCAACGGCATCCGCTCGGCCACGTACACCATCGAGGTGGCGGAGCTTCCGTACGTGGACCAGCTCCGGCACACCTACAACTTTCCCGCCTACACGGGGCTCAGGCCCCGCGAGGTGGAGGACGGCGGCGACATCGCCGCGCTGGCGGGAACCGTGGTGGACATGGTCATCCACCCGACCATCCCGACGCCCGGTGGCCGCCTCCTGGTGGACGACGTGCCGGTCATGGACCTGACGCGCGGCGCCGATGGAACGTTCACGGCCACGCTGACCGTGACGCGGCGGGGCGTCTACGAAATCGAGTTGGCCCGCGTGGACGGCGCTTTCGTCCCGGCATCCCCGGAGTTCGCCATCGATGTCCTTCGCGACCAACCGCCCTCCATCACCATCTCCAAGCCCGGCCGGGACACGCCCGCCAGCCCCATCGAAGAGGTCTTCATCGAGGTCCGGGCGGACGACGACTACGGCATCGCCGACGTGCGCCTGGTCTGGTCCGTGAACGGCGCTCCCGAGGACACGCTCGCCCTCTTCCACGGGGCGGGCGAACCGCTTGCCGAGGTTTCGGCGGGGCACACGATGTTTTTGGAGGAGTGGGAGTTGGAGGCGGGCGACGTCGTGTCCTACTACGCCGTGGCCCGGGACAACCGGGCGGTGGATGCCGGCGAGGTGGTGAGCGACATCTACTTCCTGGAGATCCGACCCTTCCGCATCGACTTCCGGCAGGCCGAGCAGCAGCCCGGCGGGGGAGGCGGCGGCGGCGGCGGGGGGGGTGCCGAGTCGGCGCTGTCCGAGCTGCAGAAAGAGGTTGTCGCGGCCACCTTCAACCTCCTCCGGGACGAGGAGCGCTACACCTCCGGCGAGTTCTCGGAGAATACGGTGACCGTGGCCCTGGCCCAGGGCCGGGTGAAGGAACAGGTGGCCACCCTGGTGGAGCGCATGAACAACCGGGGCATCGCCCAGGCAGACCCGGAGTTCCAGGCGATCGCCGAGATGCTCCCCGAGGCCATCGCCGACATGGAGTCGGCGGAGGCGCTTCTCAGGGAGGGCGAGCCCAGGGAGGCGCTCGCTCCCGAACAGCGGGCGCTCCGCGTCCTCCAAAAGGCCGAGGAGACCTACGAGCGCTTCGTCGGTGAGCAGCAGGGAGGCGGCGGTGGGGGTGGCGGCGGCGGCGCCAACGCCGACGACCTCGCCGACCTCTTCGAGCTGGAGCTGGACAAGCTGCGCAACCAGTACGAGACGGTGCAGCGGGGCGAGCGCCAACAGGCGAGCAACGAGGTCGACGAGTTGATGGAGCGCCTCAAGGAGCTGGCCCGCCGGCAGCAGCAGGAGATGGAGCGCCAGCGCCAGCGGGCCGCGGCTCAACAGGGCGGAGGCGGGGGCTCACAGTCCCGGAGCCAGCGGGAGCTCGCCGACTCCACCGAGGCGGCGGCCCGCCAACTCGAGGAGCTGTCCCGCCGGACGGGAGACGAGCGCCTCGCTGAGACGGCTCGGCAGCTCCAGGAGGCCGCAGACGCGATGAGGCGCTCGGCCGCCAGTTCCGGAAGGAGCCAGGGGACCGCGGATGCGGCATCGGCCCTGGACGACCTTGCCGAGGCCCAGCGGCGCCTGCGACGGGCCCAGGAGGATCGTTCCATCGAGGAGGCGCAGGACGCTCTGGACCGGGTGGAGCGTCTGGCGGAGAGCCAGCGCCAGGTGCAGGAGAGCGTGGAGCGCCTCCCCGACGATTCCGCCGAGCGGCGAGAAGGGGTCCAGCGCATCCACGAACGCAAGGACCAGATGCTCTCGGAAGCGCAGGAGCTGGAGCGCCAGCTCCACCGCATGCGTGACGAAGCCCAGGGAGAGAACCCGGAGGCGGTCCGAGCCCTGGACGAGGCCATCGAGACGATCCAGGAAGGCAAGCTCAAGGAGAAGCTCCAGTACACGAAGGGCGTGGTGGAGCAGCGGGACCGTGAGTTCGCAGGGCAATGGGAGGACCAGATCGCCAGTGACATCGAGGCGCTCCGGGAGCAGGTCGCCGAAGCGGCCCGGGCCACCGATCGCGTCGCGGACGACCGCGGCCTGGAAGACGCTCTGGACCGCACGCGGGACCTCGTGCGGGGCGCGGAGTCTCTGGGTCGCCGGCTCGACAACCGGGGCCAGCCCGGCGAGGAGGGCCAGCAGGCCGAGGGCCAGCAAGGCGAGCAGGGCCAGCAAGGC
>DASWKP010000297.1:0-1721 GCA_036396575.1 Longimicrobiales bacterium
TCCCGGCGGGCCACCGCGAGCGCGTGGGCGTACGCCGCTTCGGCGTCGGCGATGCCGATCATGTCGGCCTGCCCCGTTCCATACCAGACGATCTGTGCCTTCCAGCGCCCCTCGCCGGCGAACCACGTCTCCGTCCAGCCCGCCTCTTCCGCGAACACCGTGTCCGAAGCGGTGACCTCGCGCCACTCCTCCGCCAGGCCTTGAGTCCGCTCGATCAAGCCCATGAGCATGTCGTAGGAGCGCCCGCCGTCCTTAAGGAGGTTGGACGTGAGGGCGTCTCGCCCGGTCCAGAAGGTCAGCTCGACGACCAGGTCAGCGCTGTCCAACAGCGCGTCCATGCGTCCAGAGCTACCCCGCAGCGGCACCGAGCACGCGCGATACCCGAGCAGCGAGGTGGCACAGGTGAACCGGGCCTGCTGACCCTCGGCCGATATGGAATCGAGTTCGGCGAACGTCATCCCGATCCGCATGTCCCACATTTCGAACGGGGATTCGGGACCGCCGCACCCTGCCAGCAGCCCGAGAAGGGCGAGGCAGGCGAGGGGCGGACCCGCGCCGGGGCGGCGGGGCTGGGCGAGATTGGGCATAAGGAGGGAAGGGGCATCATGGACCATTACAAGTCGGACGCGAAGGTAGGGCGGAGCGGAGTGCCCTTGCAAGGACGGGAGCGAAGCGGGGCACGCGATAACCGCGCACCCTTCGGCGGAGGCTCCTCCGTCCGTCAGTCCGACCTGAGCGCCCGTGCGGGCTCTATGCACGCCGCACGGTGCGCCGGTAGCCAGCTCGCGCCCGCCGCCACCAGGACCAGGGCCCCCGCTACACCGGCGTACGTGACCGGGTCCGTGGCGCTCACCCCGTAGAGGATGGACGCCATGTACGTGCTCAGGCCCACGGCGGCCAGGAGCCCCACGGCCACGCCGGTCACGGCCATGGCCAGCCCCTGACGCACCACCATCCTCCGCACCGCGGAGGCGTCCGCCCCCAGCGCCATGCGCACGCCGATCTCGGTGGCGCGCTGGGACACGATGTAGGAGATGACGCCGTAGATGCCCACGAGGCCCAGGAGCAGGGCGATGCCCGAGGCGACGCCCAGGAGGGCCGTGGTGAACGACGTGCGGGCCGTGGCCCCCCGGAGGATCTCGCCCATGGTCCGGGGGTTGGTCAGGGGGATGCGGGGGTTGAGGCCCCGGAGCTCCCCGCGGAGGAGACCCACGAACGAGGTGGGGTCGCCGGCGGTCCTCATGACCACGTCCAGGGTCCGCGCCGGGAAGGGGGACTCGGCCGGGCCCATGGTGATCGTGTAGTAGACCGTCTCTTCGGGCTCCTCCTCCAGGCTCGCCTGGCTCACGTCGCCCACCACGCCCACGATCTGGTACCAGTCCTCCCCCTCGAAGCCTGCCCGCAGGCGCCGGCCGAGGGGGCTCACCCCGGGCCACCAGTGCCGGGCGAAAGACTCGCTGATGACCACGGCGCGGAGGCCCTCGGCCCCGTCTCCCGGTTGGAACGTCCGCCCTTCCAGGAGAGGGATGCCCATCGTCTCGAAGTAGCCTTCCGTGACCTGCGCGTTGCTGGAGAATACCGGCAGTTCGTCGGGCCCCCGGGGGTGGTCCTCCACCTCCAGGCTCGTGTAGCTCAGCCCACCGTTCAGGGGCGCGCTGCTCACCATGCCCGCGGCCGCGACGCCCGCCTGGGCAGCCAGGCGCTCCCGGAGCTGCCGGAAG
>DASWKP010000298.1:0-3592 GCA_036396575.1 Longimicrobiales bacterium
TGGAGGGCGCGCCCTTCGTCACCTACGAGGAGTGCGACTATGTCTTCGGCAAGTGGTTCGACGCGGTTCATGGGGCCCAACCCCGCTCCGTCCGCAGCGCCTCCCATTTCGAGCGCCTCGAGGAGGTGCTGGCCATGACCCGCCTGGGGCGGGGCCTCACCATCGTGCCCTTCCACGCCGTGGCGGACGACCTGCGGGCGGGACGCCTCGCGCGCCTGGAGGTGGAGGGGCGCCGCTGCCTCAACACCGACTACGTGGTCACGCGGCCGGGCAGGACCATGCGGCCGGAGGTGGAGGCCATCGTGGAGGCCCTGGTGAGCGGAGCCCCATCTCGTCAGGGCTGAAAACCCTGGCGTTCGGACATACCCCCGAATATGTTACCCATAAGTTCTATAGGTATCACGCGACAGGAAGGGGAAAATGGACCGGCACCGGCACGGAGTTCCATCGATCGCGCCCGCACTGGCGACTCTGGTGTTGGCCCTCGGCGCGCCGCTCCGGGCGGGAGGGCAGGCCATCCCGGGGGCGGGGGCCGCCCCCCTTGCCTGGGCGACGTGTCAGGAGGGTCAGGTCCAGGTCATGATCCTGGGGACCTTTCACTTCGCCCAGTCCGGCGACATCGACGTCCTCGAGGCCGGGCGCCAGCGGGAGCTGGACGAGGTGCTCCGTGCCCTGGAGGCGTTCCGGCCGGACCGGATCGCCGTGGAGTTCCCCCGCGTCCGTGCGGGTGAGCTTCAGGAGCGGTACGACGCCTACCTGGCAACCTCGACGGAGCCGGACTCTCCCAACGAGATCTACCAGATCGGCTTCCGCCTCGGAGAGCGGCTCGGCCACGCTCAGGTCCACGCCGTGGACGTGCCGATGAACCTGTGGCACGACTCGATCCAGGTCTTCGACGACACCTATCCGGCATCGCGTGAGAGCCTTCGGGCGCGCTGGCCGGCGCGCTTCGAGCCGGGGGCGGCCGCGGACAGCCACGCCTCGCTCACCGACATCCTCGTGGAGCTCAACGAGGACGACCCCCCCGGCAACTCCGAGATGTACGGGGGCTTCCTGCCCCTGGTCGAGGCCGATCTGTACGCCGGGGCCCTCAAGCTCCGGCCCTGGTATGACCGGAACCTGAGGATCGTCCAGAACCTCTTTCGCATCGCCGATCCCGCGGACGACCGGATCCTCCTGGTCATCGGGGCCGGCCACCTGCGGGTCCTCAAACAGATGATGGAGATGACGCCCCAGCTCTGCCCCGTGAGCGCCCTCGACTACCTGGGCGGGCCGTAACCCGGCCCATTCCCCCAGTCCTCCTGGTCCCCCCCTGACGCCCAGGGGGCGCTTCCGTTAACTTGCGCACTGCGGGATTCCCACCTCGAGCCCTCGGTTCCGGGGGCCGTTCCTCGCTCAAGACCCTGCGACAGCTTACCGAGCCGGACGTGCCGGCCGGCCTGCTGTGCGCCTCCGAACCGGACAACACCTTGGCTTTTTCTGCACTAGAACTGCACCCGACCCTCCTGAAAGGCGTCGCCGACCTGGGCTTTACAAGCCCCACTCCCATTCAGTCGCAGGCCATCCCTTGTGCCCTCGATGGACGGGACATCCTGGCCAGCGCGGTAACCGGAAGCGGCAAGACCGCCGCGTTTCTGCTGCCCATCCTCCACCGCCTGATCGACCGTCCCCGCGGGACGACCCGAGCGCTGGTCCTTGCCCCCACCCGGGAGCTGGCCCTCCAGATTCTGGACGATCTCCAGGGGCTGGCCCGCCACACGGGGCTCAAGGCCGCCGCCGTCCACGGTGGCGTGAGCATGGGCCCCCAGGAAAAGGCGTTACGGAGCGGCGTCGACGTCATCGTCGCGACGCCGGGACGGCTCATGGACCACTTCCAGTACGGTTACGCGAAGCTGGCGGGGCTCGAGTACCTGGTCCTCGACGAGGCCGACCGTATGCTGGACATGGGCTTTCTGCCAGACATCCGGCGCGTGCTCAAGCACGTTCCCAAGCCCAAGCAGACCTTCCTCTTCAGTGCCACCATGCCGGCCCCCATCGAGCGGCTCACCCGCGAGATCCTGAACGCGCCGGCCCGCATCGCGCTCCAGCGCCGCGCCGCTCCGGCCAGCGGCGTCGCCCACACCGTCTATCCCGTGCCCTCGGCCCTGAAAGGGGCGCTCCTCGTGGAGCTCCTGAAGAGGGGCGAAATGGACGATGCGCTGGTCTTCACGCGAACCAAGCACCGGGCCGACCGGCTGGCCAAGCTTCTGAACCGCAGTGGCGTGTCGGCCGAGCGCATCCATGGGAATCGCTCCCAGCCCCAGCGCACGAAGGCCCTGGCGGGCTTCAAGGCCGGGGAGCACCGGGTCCTGGTCGCCACGGACATCGCGGCCCGAGGCATCGACGTGGAGGCACTGGGGCACGTGGTGAACTTCGACATCCCGACGGTGCCGGAGGACTACATCCACCGGGTAGGGCGCACGGCCCGAGCGCAGGCCACCGGCGCCGCCTTCACTCTGGTGGCTCCAGAGGAGGAGGCCGACCTCCAGCGTATCGAGCGAGTCGTGGGGTCGAAGCTGTCCCGGGTTCGCCTGGAGGGCTTTTCCTACGAAGCAACGCCCGCCACGCCGCTCGAGGTGCCTCACGCTGAGCGCATCGCCGCCATCCGCGCCAGGAAGGCGGAGGATCGGGCTCGGGCCGCCGTCAATGCCGCCAGGAAGGCCGCAAATGGGAGCGCGGCGACCGGCACGGACGGCAGGGAGGGTCCCCGGCGACAGCGTTTCGGGAGGGGGCGGCGGTAGGGGCGTCCGCCCGCAACGGGTGGCACGTCGCGCTCGGCCGCTGTACATGAGGAGGAGCAGCGTACGCGTCCACAACGGGAGGTGGTGATGCGGATCGCGAACCCCGGCGCGGGAGGCTGGACGGCCCGTCTCGCGCTTCTCCTCACCCTGGCCGGGTGCGCCAGCGGCACGGGCGGCGGCCAGGATCCATCCATGGTCTCGATCGTGACCCCGGATGGCGCGCCCTGGGAGATCCGGCGTAGCCAGGATCTCCAGCTCAACCGGGCGGTAGCCGCGTCGCCCGACGAGACGTGGGCGGCCCTCTCGGAGGTGTTTGCGGCCATCGGCCTTCAACCCGACATCCGGGATTCCGGCCGGCGGCGCCTGGGCGTGTCCGGGCATCGGTTTTCGGGACGGATCCTGAACCGGACGGCGAGCGACTTCTTCGATTGCGGTTCGGATCCGGGCCTGAACCGGCCTCTCGCGGACCAGGTGCCGATCACCGCTCAGGTGATGACGGATGTCCTCGCTGTGGGTGCCACGGCCGAGCTCCACACCGTCGTCCAGGGCACCGCGCGGAGGACGGGAGGGAACGCGGGCGTGGCCGCATGCCGGAGCACGGGCCTGCTGGAAACCGTCATCGGGGAGATGGTCCAGAAGGTGGCTGTCACGGGGGGCTGACCTCCGGGGGGCCGCCTTGAGATCAGCGCACGACTAGTGTCCTGTCCCAGAAGTTCGGTGAGCGCCGGGGGCGCCGTGGTGCCGCCCTGGCGAGGTGCGACGACGAGGAATGTCACCGCTATGGGCCACCCGCGCCGTGGGCGTGGGTCGAG
>DASWKP010000299.1:0-13346 GCA_036396575.1 Longimicrobiales bacterium
CCTCGCTCCCGGACTCGATGTGGAAAACGATTCGGAGCCGACCGCCCGGCACCTCGAGGGTGCCCTGCCACGTTCCCTGGATGCCCACCTGGCCACCCAGGGGAGCCACGGGAAGAACGAGAAGGACCGCGGCGGTGGCCGCGGTCCTCACGATATCCTGCGTGCCGATCATGGAGCCTCCAGGAGAAGGAGCGGGTTCTCCCGGGTACGGCGCCGCCAGCCGAGGCCTTCAGGTGGGGCGCGCGTCTCTGGCGAGGCGCCCGGCCGGCTCCGGATCAGTTGAAGTCGAAGCCGGCCTCTTCGAGTTCGTGGGCCCTCTTGACGTCGTCCTCGCTCACGACCTGGCCGTCGAACAGGTGCACCGACCGCTCCGCCACGTGCGCGTACCGCGGATCGTGCGTCACCATGCAGATCGTCGCGCCCTCGTCGTGAAGCTCGTGCAGCAGGCTCATCACCGCCCCACCGTTCTTCGAGTCCAGGTTTCCCGTCGGCTCGTCCGCCAGCAGGATCAGCGGCCGCCCCACGATCGCCCGCGCCACCGCCACCCTCTGCTGCTGACCCCCCGACAACTGCGACGGATAGTGCTGCATCCGATGCGCCATCCCCACCCGCTCCAGCGCCGCCTGCACCCGCTCCTTCCGCTCGCTTCCCCCCATCCCCCGGTACGTCAGCGGCAACTCCACGTTCTCGTACACCGTCAGGTCCCCGATCAGGTTGAACGCCTGGAAGATGAACCCGATCGCCTGGTTGCGGATCTTCGCCCGCTGGCTCGCCGACAGGTTCTCCACCGGCTCCCCGTCCAACTCGTATTTGCCCCCCGTCGGGCTGTCCAGGAGCCCCAGAATCGACAGCAGCGTCGTCTTGCCGCACCCCGACGGACCCGCGATGGACACGAACTCACCACTCTGGATGTCCAGGTGGATGTCGCTCAGCGCGTGGGTCTCCACTTCCTCCGTGTAGAAGACCTTGCTCAGGCCGCGAAGCTGAAGAAGAGGCGTGTCGTTTCCGGACTCGGCCATTGGACGGCTCCTGCTCGTGGGACGCGGTGACGCCAGCATACATGTAGTAGACGAAGGAAGCGCGCGCAAAGTTGCATATCCTCGATCCGCTCGCGCTCAGGGATCGAAGCGGTCGCCCGCGTGTCAGTCGCGTGTCAGTCGCCCTCGAGCGCCCGCACCGGCTGCACCCGCGCAGCCCGCGCGGCCGGCATCCACGAAGCCAACAGCGCCACCATGGACAGAGCTCCCGCCACCAGGAGGAAGGAGCTGACCGGGTTGGCTACCTCTCCCACGCCGGCCAGGGCCCGCGAGATGACCAGGAACCCAAGCGCGGACAACGGCACCCCGATGGCCATGCCGACCGCCACCAACGTCAGGCCGCTCCGCGTGACCATACGGACCACCTGGCCTCCCCGAGCCCCCATGGCCATGCGGATCCCGATCTCCCTCTGCCGCTGCTCCACCGAGTGGGCCAGCACGCCGTAGATGCCCATGGCGGCCAGCGTCAGGGCTACGCCACCCACCAGGGCCAGGAACATGGAGAGAAGCCTGGGCCCCGCCAGAGAGGCGGCGATGAACGCATCCAGGGACTGGACGTTGCCAAGGGGAACGTCGGCGTCCACCGATCCGATCGCGTCCCGCACGGCCCCGGTCAGGCTCGCGAGGTCGCCGGTCGCCCTCACCGCCACGGCGGTGCTTCGCTGGGTCCACTGCTCGTAGGGCAGGTAGATATACGGCGTGGGTCCCCGGGCGGGGTCGATGATCCGGTCCTGGACGATGGTTTCGGCGATGCCCACGATCTCCCTGGAGGCTCCCTCCACCGTGATGCGTTGCCCGAGTGCCGAGCCGGCTGGGAAGTACCTCTGGCTGAACGCATCGTTGACCACCACCACCGGGGACGAGTCGGAGCGGTCGGACTCCTCCAGGCCGCGCCCATGGACGAGGTCCACTCCGAGAGCCGCGAAGTAGTCCGCGTTGACCGCCTGCACACCGCTCTCGGGCCTGACCTCGTCACCGACCGTTGGCCGGGCGTCGATGTCGAAGGCCCTGGTCACCCAGGACGTGGCCCGGGGCAGCGTCGTCATCGCCGCCACCCCGTCCACGCCCGGGAGGGCCTCCAGCGCCTCGAAAGCCTGGCCGTAGAAGAGCCGCACCGCCCGGTCGTCCGGGTACTTCTCCACCGGAACCGACAGGTCGAAGGTCAGGACCCCCGCGGTGTCGAAGCCGGGGTCCAGCGTGATCATGGCCGTGAAGGCCCGGCCCAACAGCGCCGCCCCGCTCAGGAGCACCAGAGCCACGGCGAACTCCCCGACCACGAAGGCGTCGCGAAGGCGCTTGCGGGCGCGTCCCGCGGTCCCGCCCCGGCTACCCTCCCCCAGGGCCCCGCGGAGATCCCCTCCCACGGCGTGCAGGGCGGGGGCCAGACCGAAGAGGACCCCGGCACCCATGCTCACGACGAGCAGCACGACCAGGACCGCTGGCGCCAACTCCGGCATGAAGGCACGGGGCAGCTCCGCTGGCATGCCGGCGGCCAGGATACCCACAACCCAGAAGGCGCACGCCGTCCCCGCGACCCCGCCGATCAGCGCCAACAGGACGCTCTCGGTCAGGAGCTGGCGGAGGATGCGATGTCGGGCCGCGCCCAGGGCCGTGCGCACCGCCATCTCCTTCTGACGAGCCTCGGCCCGAGCCAGCAGGAGGTTCGCCACGTTTGCGCACGCGATGACCAGCCCGCAGAGGGTCACGGCGGCGAGGATCAGCACCAGTCGGCGATCGGTGTCGCCGGGAAAGAAATCACGGACCAGTTGAACGTCCGGGGTCCATCCCCGGACCACGCCGGGATGGCGCTCCTCGAACGCCCGGTGAACCGCCCCCATCTCCCGCTCCACCTGGACGAGCGTGGCGCCCTGCTTCATGCGACCCATGACGACGAGACCCAGAGACGCGTCTGGCTCGTCCCACTCGGCCGCGAAGTCGTCGGGTCGGTACAGCGCGACGCCGGCCGGGATCGGGTCGAAGTCCTCGGGCATGACGCCCACCACCGTATGCCGCAGTCCGTCCAGGGTCAGGACCTGGCCGAGGACGTCCGCACCCCCCAGGTAACGCCGGTTCCAGTACGCGTGGTCCAGCACGACGACGGGAGGCGCTCCGGGCGCCGCGTCCTCGGAGCGGAAGCCCCGCCCGAGCACAGGCTGGACCCCCACCACGTCCATGAACCCCGCCGTCGCCGTAAGCACCTGAAGCTGCTCGGCTTCGGTGTCATCGGTGACGTTCCCCGGCACCACGCGGTAGCCGGTCACCGACTCGAACGCGGTGACCGCCTCCCTCATCTCCAGGAACTCAGCGGCCGTCGTGCCCTGCTGCGCGGTCTCATCCGCCGCCTTTCGCTGGAGCATGAGGGCGATGCGATCCTGCTCCGGGTAGGGCAGCGGCTCGAAGAGAAAGGCGTTCACGACCGCGAACGCCGCCGCGTTCACGGCGATGGCGGCGGCCAGGGACAGCGCGGCAACGCCAGCCACGACCGGAGATTTCACGAGCATCCTGAGCCCGTAGCGCACATCCTGGAGCAGCGTCGACAAGGGGTGCCTCCCGATTTGGCGGGACGGGCTCGAGCGCTCACCCGCGACGAGCGCAGCCCACCTACGGCTCTACGCGGGCTCCGCGGAGCCGGTTTCGGCGGCGCGTGCGAGAGCGCCTGAGCCTCCCGCGCCCCGCGACCGCCCTCCCAGCACCGGCGCCAGGACCAGGGCGGTCATGACGACCAGGCCCGGCTGGGAGGGAAAGAGGTACCTGGGCTCGGCATACGTGAGCGCGTGAAACGCCAGGAGCGCGAGCCAGGGACCCCACAGCACCCAGTATCGGGCCAGGGCTCCCCGTCGGAGCACGAGGAAGGCGCCCGTGCCGGCAAGGAGCATCAGGCTCACAGCGTTGACGGCCAGGTGGAAGGCCATGAAGACGAGCCAGCCCGGGAGGGCGCCCACACGGAAGTCCTCGGGCTCGGCCGAGTTGACCCGGTAGAGATGCAGGGTCAGAGACCGGATCGCCGCCGCCCGGGCGTTGATGCCCGGGTTCGAGAGCCAGTCGTCGAGGATCCACCGCCGCTGGAGGTCGTCCAGGGGCACACCCGACTGCCGGGCCCGGGTGATCAACGCGCCGCTCTCCCGGAGCCAGGCCTGGTAATCCTCGCTGTCTGCCCTGGACTCGTTGGCCCAGTACCGCCAATCCCAGGGCTCGGACCGGTACTGGAAGCGACCCTGAAACACCACGTACGTCAGGTACCCTCCCTGGCGGAGCTCTCCGCCCCGGCCCCCCAGGACGCTGGCAACGCCGAGGAAGGTAGCGAGCATCGTCACCACGACCACGGTCGTGCGGAGGCTCATAAGAGCCAAGGGGCGATCCGGGGCGGCCCCGCGGAACCACAGCCACAAGCCCACGAGGCCGCTGAGTCCCAGGAGCAGCACGCCGTTGGGTCGGGACAGGACGAACAGGGACAGGCCGATCCAGACCATCGCCTCGTGCCGGAACCGGCGGACACCCGTGTCATCTTCCGCGCCCCGCCACCGGGCGAACCCGTACAGAGCCAGGCAGACGCCCACGAAGGCCGGCACCTCCGCCGCCACGGCCTGGCAGTAGTAGGCGGCGAACGGGGAGCCCAACGCCAGGACCACGGCGACGTGACCGGCCCGCCGCCCTCCCAGCGCCTCCGCCGCGCGGCGCAGCAGGAGGATAGAAGTGCCCACGCAGGCCAGGTTCCAGAGCGAACCCGCCCACCAGAATACGCCCTCCGCGGAACCCGAGGGGATGAAGACGTAGGGCACCAGGTAGAAGAGCACGGGCCCCGGCGCCTTGGTGAGCGCCACGTCGCTCCAGGGGACGCTACCCTGGAGGGCGGCCGCGAGGAGTTGCGCCTCGGCATGGAAGTCCCCGTCCCCGAAGGGATTGGGTCCGAATGGCGCGAAGCGGATGGCGGCGTACAGCAGCGCGAGGGCCGCCAGGGCCGCCAGGTCGAAGGGGTCCGGCCAGCTTCGCGCTCGACCGGGGGCGTCATGGGCCATCGTCCGCCTCCGCCACGACGGCCCCGGAGGCAGCGGCCTCCTCGTATCGGATCAACACCCGTCCCACGAATGCCTGGAAGTCCCGGATGGGGATGATGCCCAGCGCGCTACGTCCCATGAGGGCGATGAACGCGAAGAACAGGGACAGCGTTCCCGCCTGGATGAGCACCACCGCGGCGATGCCCAAGGCGTACCCGGCCCAGCCGGGCATCACCGCGTCCGTCAACAGCCCCACCACCAGGGCCACCCCGGTCGAGAGGATCGTGACCACCGTCAGGGCGAACGTGAGCAGAAGCGCCCGGGTCCCGATGACGTCCCCGTAGACCGCCACCGCACTGAGGCCGTGGGTCACGAGAGAGACGAAATTCATGTGGGACCGCCCGGCCAGGCGGTCGGCGCGCACGCATGGCACCGCCACGTACGGGATGCGCGACCTGAGCACGCCCGCGGAGAAGTGATTCCAGACCTCCGACAGCACCACGACTCGGGACAGTGCCTCGGGCGACAGCACCGAGAAGTTCCCGAAACGGATCGACTGGCCGGTGAAGAGCCGGAAGAGCATCCGGTAGAGGGGGTAGAACATCTTGAAGAGCAGCCCTTCGGAACGGTACGCCCGGCTGGCGAAGACCACATGGTCCGGAGGCTCCTCCCCGGACGCGCGCACCAGCCTCACCACGTCGGCCGGATCGTCCTCGCCGTCGGCGTCCATGACCACGACCGGTAGCCCCGCTCCCTCGGAGTGGAGCTGGCACAGACCGATGGCGATGGCGCGCTGGTGCCCCAGGTTGCGTCGAAGGTCGAGGACCCGGACCCGGCGAATCGCGCGGAAGCCGCCCCCGCCGATGACATGGGCGGGCGGTTCCGTGGAGGACCCGTCGTTCACGACGAGGATCTCGGCGCTCAGGCCCTCCCGGGCGAGTACCGCCTCCAGGCGCGGAAGCAGGAGGCCGAGCGAGTCCCAGTCGTCGTAGACCGGCGTCAGGATGAGGAAGTCACTCACGGCGCCGACGGTAGCCCGGGCCGGTGAGCCGGCGCAAGTAAGGACGAGGGCCCGTCACGCTGGCCCCGCGCGGCTGCCGCCGCGTACAATCCCCTCCGCCCATCCTCCGTCCCCCCACTTGCGAACGGCGCACGTATGGACTGGATCCTCAATCCCGAAGCCTGGGTCGCCCTGGCCACCCTGACGGTCCTCGAGATCGTCCTGGGCATCGACAACATCGTCTTCATCTCGATCCTGGCCGACAAGGTCAAGGCGGAGTCCCGGGCCAAGGCGCGGCAGATCGGCCTGGCCATAGCCATGCTCACGCGGATCGCCCTCCTGTTTTCTATCGTGTGGGTCATGAGTCTGACCCGGCCCCTCTTCGCCCTGGTCGGTCACGAGTTCAGCGGGCGGGACCTGATTCTGATCGTGGGCGGCCTCTTCCTCCTCACGAAGTCGACCCGGGAGATCCACGACAAGCTCGAGGGGGCTCACGATACCGAGGAAGCACACCTCGAAGGGCGAGCGACGCTGCTGTCCGTGATCGTCCAGATCGGGATTCTGGACATCGTCTTCTCCCTGGACTCCGTGATCACGGCGGTGGGGATGGCCGAGGACTTGGGTGTCATGGTGACGGCCGTGGTCCTGGCCGTGGGCTTCATGATGGTCTCGGCCGGTGCCGTGAGTGACTTCGTCAACCGGCACCCGACGGTGAAGATGCTGGCCCTGAGCTTCCTCCTCCTCATCGGCATGGCGCTGGTCGCCGACGGTCTGGGCCAACACATCCCCAAAGGCTACATCTACTTCGCCATGGGCTTCAGTGTCTTCGTGGAGTTCCTGAACCAGAGGTCGGCGCGGCCCGGTGCGGAGCCCGTTCGGCTCCGGGCATCCGCGCTAAGCCCTGCCAGGACCGAGGTGGGACCCCGGCCGGAGGGAGACGGCGGAGACGGGGACTGACGCCGGAAAGGGCGAGCCGCCCGGGAAAGGGCCTGGGGCTCGCCGTTCCCGGCGTTAGTGCGAAGGGACCGGCTGGCGGAACCTACAGGGTGCCCCGCACCCCCGCTTCGCCACTGTCCGACACGGTGAAGCCGATCCACATCCCGGACACGGCGTGGCCCGGAACGTAGCAGGCCAGACTGTACTCGCCCGCCTGGCCAGCCGTGAACATGAGCGACTCCGTCTCTCCGGGCGTCGTGGACTCGGTGGGCGACGCGGGGTTCTGGGAAATGGCGCCCTCGAAGACCGGGGTCAGATCCAGCATGGCCGGCGGGCTGCTGCTGAAGGCGGCCACCCCGATGGAGTGGGCCATGCCCATGGCGTCCTCGTTGGAGAAATTGATGTGCACCGTGGCGCCCACGGGCACCACCACCGTGACCGCGCCGTTCGTATAGCCGTTGAAGTTCCAGTAGTTGAGGTCCGCCGTCGCGCCGGCGACGATGTTGAGCGTCACCATGTTGGTGGCCTCGTCGTAGACGAACCAATCCGGGGTCTGGAGGTCGTCGGTAGCGGCGACCGGTGCGGGAGCCGCGGCCGGCGCCGCAGCGGCGCCACTGGCCTCTTCGGCAGGCTCGCCACCGCCGCACGCCGTCGCGGCAAGCAGAATCGCGGTGCTGATCGCGTAGGTGCGCTTCATAGTTCTCTTATCCTGGGATTCAGGGACGTGGGGGGGACCCGGCGGGCAACGCCATAGCCCTATGAAGATAAGGGCGGCCGGTAGGGAGACAAGACGACGACCCGGTCGACCGGCTCACCGGCCCGACGATTTCAGCCTGCCCCGCATGAGGTCCAGAAGGGTGATCACCTGCTCCAGCTGGGTGGGCGTGAGGTCCGCGCTGACGTCCCGGTCCGCTCGGTCCACCGCCCGCTCGAGGCGGTCCAGCACGGCTCGACCCTCATCCGTAATCCTGCACCAGACCCGGCGCCGATCGTTTCGGCACCGCTCCCGCTCCACGAGGTCCTTCCCGGCCAGGCGGTCGATGATGCGCGTGACCCCGGGTTCCCTCTCCAGCATGCGGTTGCTGACGTCCAGAGTGGGCAAGCCCCCGGGACCGGCGCCCCTGAGGATGCGAAGGACGTTGTACTGCTGGAGGGTGATGCCTTCGGGGGCGACCGCGGCGTTCAGATGCCGCCGAGCCTCATTGGCAGTGCGCAGCAGGGCGATGAGCGCCTCCTGCGCCGTACTCCGGAAAGGCGCGGTCTGCCGGATGTCGTCCGCCACCGAGCCCACCCGGCGCGTCCCCTCGGTCACTGCGCACCCGGGCGGACTGCGGGCACCCGCACAGAGAAGACGCTCCCCCTCCCTGGCGCGTCCTCCACGGTCACGTCTCCTCCCATGATGCGGGCGAAGCGGCGGGCGACCGTGAGCCCGAGCCCCTTCGCGTGGCCTCCTCCCCGGTCCGAAGTGGACTGCGAGAAGGGCTCGAACACCGCCTCGCGGGCCTCTTCGGGAATCCCGGGACCGGTGTCTCGTACACGAAACCAGACCGAGCCGCCCCCCTGGTCTACGGACAGGATAACCGCGCCCAGGTCGGTCGACCGCACGGCGTTGGAGAGGAGGATCAGCAGGACGCGACGCAGAAGGTCCAGGTCGGTGTCCAGGGGGATGGGACCCGGGGCAAGCTCCAGACGGAACGCCAGGTCCTTGCCTTCGATCTCGGGCCGGATCTTTGCCGCGGCGCGCTCCGCCTCCGCGCGTGCGTCCACGCGCTCCCAGACCAGGTCCCACCCGTGTGAGTCGATGCGGGACAGGTCGTTGATCTGTTCGATGAGCTCGAGCATGTGGAGCGAGCTCGCCCGGATGCGGGCGAGGTGTGCCTCCTGCCGGGCATTCACCGCCCCGAGGATCTCGCTTTCGAGGAGATCCACGTACCCGACGATGCCGTTGAGGTCGGAGCGCAGCTCGTGGCTGGCCAGGGCGAGCCAGCGCGGCGGCTCCGAGCCGGCGATGTGAGGCTTCGGCTGGCGCGGCGCCGGACCCTCCCCTCCCGCCGCGCGCGGCGACCCCGAAGTGTCGGTCATGGCCCCTCCGTAAGCAGGTGTGGCGGGATCCCATGATAACCACCGGAGCCCCGGCCATGCCAAGGCCTCCCCTTTCCGGACGCCCTGATTTGGGTATCGTTCAGGTCATGAAGGTCATGCGCCCGAGGTTGGCGGGCTGGCGGCTCCGTACGTGGGCGCTCCTCGGTGCCCTGGTGGTGGTCTTCGTGGTCATGGAGACGCTTCGACACGTCGGGCTCCCTCGGGAAGCCACGTCCCCCATGCACTTCCTCGGGGGCCTGGCGATCCTGGCGACCTTCCTGCTCCTGCTGGGCGGACTCCTGCACCGCTCCGACGAGATCGCCGCGTCGCTGGAGCAGCGCAACCGCGAGCTGCTCTCCCTGCATCGGGCCGCTCTGGACGTGCACGGCGAGCTCAGCGTCGAGGCGGTACTCCAGAACGTGGTCGGCCAGGCGGCGACCCTCCTGGACGCGCGTTACGGTGCCGTTTCCGTGGTGGACGAGGCGGGAAAGCTCAGCCACTTTTTTACCACGGGCACCGACCCGAGCCTCTACTCGGGCCTTCCCCACCCCTGTGGCCACGGCCTCATCGGCCTGGTGCGCGATCAGGGGCAGCGCGTCCGCATCGCCGACGTGGCGTCGGATCCGAGGCACCGGGGGTTTCCCGAACCGCACCCCCACCTGGCCTCCCTTCTGGCCGTGCCCATCGAGTGCCGCTGCCCCTTCCGAGGCGGCCTGTTCGTCGCGGAGAAGCGGAGCGCGCGTGAGTTCTCGGCGGACGACGAGGAGACGCTCCGACGCTTTGCCCAGGGAGCCTCCATCGCCATCGACAACGCCCACCTCCACGAGCGCTTGCGCACCCTCGCGGTTACGGAGGAGCGGGAGCGGATCGGCCGCGAGATGCACGACGGCGTGGCCCAGCTCCTGGCCTACGTCAACACCAAAGCGCAGGCCGTCCGCGTGCTCCTGGAGCGGGGGCACACAGACGGTGCGACGGAGCGCCTGGACGAGCTGGCCGCCGCCGCCCGGGACGCCTACCTGGACGCCCGGGCCGCCATCCTGGACCTGCGCACCACCCTGGGGCCGGAACGTCCTCTCACCGCCGAGCTCGACGGCTACGCCCAGCGATGGCAGACGCTGGCCCAGATCCCGGCCGACGTTTGCGTGGACCCCGCGGTTCGCCTCGCGCCTCAGACCGAGTTTCAGCTCCTCAGGATCGTCCAGGAGGCGCTGACCAACGTCCGCAAGCACGCCGAAGCCCGGAGCGTGCGCGTGGCCATGAGACGCAACGGTGACTGCGTGGTCACGACGGTGTCCGACGACGGACGGGGCTTCGACACGCTTCACCCTCCCAGGACCGGCCTTCCCCGCTTCGGGCTCTCCATCATGCGGGAGCGCGCCGAGAGCGTGGGAGGCGAACTTCACATCGAGTCTGCGCCGGACTCAGGGACGTGCGTGACGATCCTGGTGCCCGGGGCCGATCCGGAGAACTGATCCATGCGCATCCTGATCGTGGACGACCACGCCCTCTTCCGGGACGGGCTCCGTTCCCTCCTCGAGGCCAAGGACTTCCAGGTGGTGGGGGAGGCCGAGGATGGCGGCCAGGCCATCGAGCTTGCCTGGCGGGAGAAGCCGGACGTGGTCCTGATGGACCTGACCATGCCCAACATGGGAGGCCTGGAGGCGACCAAGCGACTCGTGGCCGAGCTCCCAGAGGTGAAGGTCCTGGTCCTCACGGCCTCGGACGACGAGTCGGACTTGTTCGAGGCGATCCGCTCCGGCGCCAGGGGCTATCTCCTCAAGGACCTGGAGTCCGACCAGTTCTTCGAGCTGCTGGAGGGAGTCGGCCGGGGCGAGCCCGCCATCACTCCCTCCCTGGCCAAGAAGCTCCTGGAGGAATTCGCGCGCAGTCGGCCCGCCGAGCGGCGGGCCCGGGATCCCCTGGCCCTCACCGAGCGGGAGCGCGAGGTCCTGGAGTGGATGGTCACGGGAGTGACCTCCAACCGTGAGCTCGCCGACCGCCTGAGCGTCAAGGAGAACACGGTGAAGTTCCACGTGCGCAACATCCTGGACAAGCTGCACCTCCACAACCGGGCGGAGGTGGTCGCATATGCGCTCCGCCACGACATCGTGGATGCGTCGGGCGGCGACCGGTCCAGCCACCGGTAGCTTCGCGGAGGGTGCCTGGCCCGCCTTGCAGGCCCCGGGGGGGCCGGGCTAACCTCGCTCCGGGGGAAGAGCTTCCCTGAATCTCGTCGCCCCTGCCCGGAACGCTTGCTGACGTGACCTCCTGCTCTTCCTGCGGCTACCACGTGTCCCCCGAGGACGCGTTCTGCGCGAACTGCGGCACCAAGGTCCAGACGGTCGACCGCACGGTGCTGGCGTCCCGCAGGATCCAACTCGCCCGCTCGGCCGAGCACCGGGACAAGTGCGAAAGCTGCAACGCTCCCTTTCAGACAGGCGATGTCTTCTGCGTGTCGTGCGGCGCCCGGCGCCCGGACACGGGGGAGCGCGATGCGGTCCGGTCGCGGGGCGGTGACCGGATTCGGGAGCGGCTGGAGGCGGCAACGTCCGGTGAGTTCGAGATCCTCATCGAGTTGGGTCGCGGGGGCATGGGGGCCGTGTACCTGGCCCGGGAGCAGGCGCTGCACCGCTACGTTGCCATCAAGGTGCTCGCTCCTTATCTCCTTGCCGAGGAGAGCATGCTGGAGCGGTTCCGTAACGAGGCGCGCATCGTAGCGGCCCTGCGGCACCCGGCCATCGTGAACATCCATGCCGTCCGCCACGCGGAGGATCTCCACTTCTTCGTGATGGACTACATCGAGGGAGCCTCCCTCAACAGCGTGATCCGCGCCCACGGGCCTCTTCCCGTCTCCATCGTCGAGGCGGTGCTCTATGACGTCGGCAGCGCGCTGAGCTACGCGCATCGCCAGGGCACGGGGGTCATCCACAGGGACATCAAGCCCGGCAACATCATGCTGGACGCGGAGGGAGCCGCCGTGGTCATGGACTTCGGCATCTCCAAGGCGGTGAACGCCACCAGCGGCCTCACGATGACGGGGGCCATCATCGGCACCCCCGAGTATATGAGCCCCGAACAGTGCCGCGGGGACTCCCTGACCACGGCCTCGGACCAGTACGCCTTGGGCCTGGTGGCGTATGCGATGCTCTCCGGAGCCCCGCCCTTCTCGGGACAGCACTACGCGGTGCTACTGGCCCAGACGTCCGAGGAGCCCGCCCCGATCGGTGGGATCCGGCCCGACTGTCCACACGACCTGGCCGAGTCGATCCACCGCATGATGCGCAAAACGCCGTCGGAGCGCTGGCCGGACATCCGGGACGGGCTCAAGGCCTTCGGCGGGCGTCATCCGGAGCACGACGACCCCGTCCGTGGAGAGATCGCCATCCTCGTTCGCGAGGCCGATGACGCGGTGATCCTGGCTGTGCCCGTTGCGAAGGTCACTGTGGGGCGCCCTCCCGAGGAGATCCTGCCCGGCGACAAGTTCGTGCTCCAGGCGGTGCCCGTGGACGGGCTGGGGCGGGCCATCCAGGGGCGGGAGCTGGTGTGGAGCACGACGGACCCGGGGGTGGTCGAGATCACGCCCGAGGGGGCGATGAAAGCCCTCAGGGAGGGGACGGCCCGAGTCGTCGCCCGCTGTGAGGGGCACGAGGTGGATGTCGAGATCGCCGTGATCCGCCCGGCGGTGGCCCGGGTGCAGGTGACGTCACCTCCGGACGACATCCGGCCGGGAGACCGCTTCCGCCTGGAGGCCACGCCCGTGGACAAGCGAGGCGCACCCCTGGACGGGCGGACAGTGGCATGGTACTCGTCGGCCCCCGAGGTCGCGGTCGTGGAAGCCGAAGGCGAAGTGAGGGCGGTGGCGGAAGGTTCCGCGCGCTTGGTCGCGGCTGTCGATGGCATCGAGAGCGCGGTCGAGCTGGGTGTCCTTCCCGAGCGGGTGGCTCGCCTGGGGCTGTCATCGCCCCCGGAGCGGATCGTCCCGGGAGACCGTTTCGTACTGCGTGCGACGGCCCAAGGCGCCTCAGGGGTGATCCTCACCGACCCGACGGTGACGTGGTCGTCCACGGACGCACGCGTCGCGTCGGTGTCCCCCAGGGGAGAAGTGGTAGCCAAGCGGGTGGGCTCGGCCTCCGTCGTGGCCCGGGTCGAGCAGCGCAGCGCGCCCGTGGAGGCCTCCGTCGATATCAGCGTGAGGTCCACCGTGGTCACGCTCCGGACCCTGGCGGAGCCGGGGGCCCTCGCCACCGTGGCCGAGGCGGTGGCGCGCACGAGCGAGCCCCCGGCCGGGCCCCACCC
>DASWKP010000300.1:0-14778 GCA_036396575.1 Longimicrobiales bacterium
GGTCAGGGAAGGGGGGAGGGTGCGGCGAGCGGCGGAGGATCCGGGTGGTGGGCGGTGGTAGGCGTGTGGGGGTGGGAGCGCTGCCGCGAAGGCGTGGTCGGGCCGCGCTCCGCCGGGTGCCTCATGAACTCGAGACCGTGAAGATGAACGTCCGCTACCGCGTCCCCGACATGGACTGCCCGAGCTGCGTGGCCAAGATCCAGGGCCACCTCGCCCGGGTGGACGGCGTGCTGGCGGTGGAGGGAAGCCCCGTGGCGCGAACGCTGACGGTGTCTCTCGATCCGGCACGGACGGACCACGAAGCGGTGCGCCGGGAGGTGGCGCGCCTGGGCTACCGAGCCCAGCGGGAGGACGTCGACGCAGCCGGTCGCCGGGCCGCCGCGCCGCCGGCCCACACCTGGCGGAGCCCCCAGGCCCGCATCGCGTACGCGTCCATTGGCCTCTTCGTGGTCGGGATGCTGCTCCGTCTCGTGGCGACGCGGGTGGCCGTCGTCGCCGCTCCCATCCTGACGCTGCCCACCGGTCCCTTCCGCTTACCCGATGTTCTGTTGGTGGCTTCCGCACTCGTGGGAGGCTGGAACTTCTTTCCCAAGGGGGTGCGGGCGGCCCGGGCGCTGGCCCTGGACATGAACTTCCTCATGACCGTGGCGATCATGGGCGCCCTGGGCATCGGTGAGTACACGGAGGCGGCGGCCATCGCCTTCCTGTTCGCTCTGGCGGAGCTGTTGGAGAGCTACGCGGTGGATCGGGCACGGGCGTCGGTGGCGGCCCTCATGGAGCTGGCGCCGGACACGGCGCGGGTGGTGCGGGGGGGCGGGGAAGGCCCGGAGGAGGTCGTGCGGGCCGACGAGCTGGTCCCGGGGGATGTGGTGGCGGTGCGGCCGGGCGAGCGCATCCCGGCGGACGGCACCGTGAGCGCGGGGGCCTCGGCCGTGGACCAATCCCCCATCACCGGCGAGTCCATGCCGGTCGACAAAGGCCCGGGCGAGGCGGTCTACGCCGGGACCATCAACCGGGAGGGCTTCCTGCGGGTGAGGGTGGAGCGCCCCGCCGCGGAGAGCACCCTGGCCCGCATCGCGCGTCTTGTGGAGGAGGCCGAGGGCCGCAAGACCCGCACCGAGCGCTTCGTGGAGCGCTTCGCCCGATGGTACACTCCGGCCGTGACGGTGGGCGCGATCCTGGTGGTGACGGTGCCCGTCCTGGCGTTCGGCGCGCCGTTCACCCCCTGGTTCGTGCGGGGGCTCACGCTCCTGGTCATCGCGTGCCCGTGCGCGCTGGTCATCTCCACGCCCGTGGCGGTGGTGAGTGGGGTCACGGCCGCCGCCCGGCACGGGGTGCTCATCAAGGGGGGCACGTACCTGGAGGCCCTCGGCGAGGTGCGCGCGGTGGCGATGGACAAGACGGGCACGCTGACGTACGGCCATCCCCGGGTTGTGGAGGTCGTGGCCGCGGGGGGCGGCCTGACCCGCGGCGTGG
Source organism: Longimicrobiales bacterium (assembly GCA_036396575.1). Classification (GTDB taxonomy): domain Bacteria; phylum Gemmatimonadota; class Gemmatimonadetes; order Longimicrobiales; family Gaopeijiaceae; genus DASWKP01. The sequence continues at coordinate 1,477 of DASWKP010000300.1, forward strand.
TCCTGGCCCGGGCGGCGGCCATCGAGCGCCACTCGGAGCACCCTCTGGCGAGGGCGATCGTGGAGGCGGCGGCGGAGGCTGGGCTTCCGCCAACGCCTACGGTCACCGGCTTCGTGTCGGTCCCCGGGAGGGGCGCCCGGGCCAACCTCGACGGCGTGCCACACGTCCTGGGTAAGCCCGACTTCGCGGTGCCGAGCGGCGGGCGCCCTCCGGGTGAGCTGTCTTCAGGCGGCCGCACCGTGGTGGCCCTGGCCGCCGACGGCTTCGTCCTCGGCTGGATCGCCCTGGCCGACCGGCCCCGGGCCGAGGCGCGGGGCGCTCTGGCCGACCTCCGGGCGGGCGGCGTGCGGCACATCGCCATGGTCACCGGCGACAACGCCGAGACAGCGGCCGCCGTGGGCCGGGAGCTGGGCGTGGACCAGGTCCTGGCCGACCTGCTCCCCGAGGGCAAGGTGGACGCCATCAGGGCTCTGGAGGCCGAGCACGGCCCCGTGGCCATGGTGGGCGACGGCGTCAACGACGCCCCGGCGCTGGCCGTGTCCTCGGTGGGGATCGTCATGGGCGCCATGGGCAGCGACGCCGCCCTGGAGACCGCCGACGTGGCTCTCCTGGGCGACGACCTGACCCGCCTCCCCTACGTACGGGACCTGGCGAGGCGGGCCCGCGCAGTCATCCGCCAGAACATCGCCGCGGCGATCCTGGTCAAAGCGGTGCTGGCCATCGGCGTGCCCCTGGGGATGGTGTCCCTGGTGGCGGCGGTGGTGGTGGGGGACATGGGGGTGTCGCTGGCCGTGACGTTGAACGCGCTCAGGTTGGGGAGAGGCTGAACAGGGCCGCGGCAGGGGGAAGGCCGCGCCCCGGCGCCTCGGGCGGCGCAGTCGTGGCGGGCGTTCCCTCGCCCCGCGACCCGTTCCGGCCTACCTTGACTGTTGTCTGGCTGCGCCTTCCCAAGGGGTCTCGTGCCCATGCACGGAGAAGCTGTCGTCGATCTTCGCGAGCTTCTCTCCGAAACGCTCGTTTCGGGGCTCCGGCTGATGGTGGCGCGCGCGCTGGGGGACGAGGACGACGTCTCGGACGCGGTGCAGCAGATCCTGGCCAACGCGATTGAAGCTGCCCGCAACGGCCGCATCCCCCCGACCGTCTCTCCGGTCGCCTACATCCACGGCATCGCACGCCACGTCATCGCGGATGCGCTCAAGCGACGCATCCGGGACCGCCGGAACGAGCCGCTGGAGGAGTTTCCCAGCCTGGCGACCTCACCCCTCGACGTCCTCATCCGCGAGGAGGAGGAGGCCATGGTGCAAAGAGCCCTGGAAAGGTTGCCCTCCAGAGACCGCAGCCTCCTCCGGAGATGCTATGTCCACGGTGAGCGCGTGGCGGACATCGCCCAGGATCTCGGTGAGCCAGCGGCTCGGGTGCGGAAGCGCAAATCGAGAGCCCTCGCGGTGCTGCGGCCCGTCGTCGAGGAGTGCCTGGCAAGTCACGATTCCACACCCGGCGAGACTGGAGAAGTGTGAGCGCTCCTGATCCCTGCACCCGGCTCGACGACAGCGACGCCGTCCACCGCTACGTCGCGGGCACGCTCCCTCCGGCCGAGGTCGAGAGCTTCGAGATCCACCTTCTCGGTTGCGACGCCTGTCAGCGGGCAGTGCGGGAGGGTATGGTCCTCGGCCAGGCGCTCCGGCGCCCCGGAGCTTCGCGGCGACGTTGGCCGGTGGCGCTCGGCGTGCCCCTCGCCGCCGCTGCGGCGGCAGCGGTGTGGCTGGTCCTTCCCAAGGCCGGCGCCCTGGAGCGTCTCGGGCGCTTCGACGAGGCTCCCACCTTCACGCCGATTCCCATCCGGGCCGCGACCGACAGTGGCACGGTCCTCATCAACCGAGGGATGCAGGCGTATCTGGCGGGTGACTTCCCGACGGCCGCGAGGGACCTCGCCGCGGGCGTACGCCTCGATCCCGGACCGGGGGCCTACTTCTACCTGGGGATCGCGCAGCTCCGGACGGATGCGCCGGAGAGTGCGCTCACCAGTTTGGCAGGTGGTCTCGATCCCGAGGGCAATCCCTACGCGGCCGAGGCACACTTCTACCTGGCCAAGGCATGGCTTCGCCTGGCGCGTGCGGACTCGGCCCTGGCGCACCTCCAGGCCATACCGGGCGCGGCGGGCGCCATCCACTCGGCGGCGGTCGCCCTGGCCGACAGCGTTCGGCGGGCCCGGAGGTAGGTCCGGGAGGGAGCCGGGTGAGCGGAGCTACCTACCGCGGCTGACCAGTACGAAGGGCGCCCAGTGGAAGGGCTCAGGGTGGGATCTCCGGAGGGATGTCTTGGCGGAGTGAAGGGCGTCCCCGGCGGACGAGCCTGCGGCGAGAGCCCGGTAGAACTCCACCATCACCTCTCCGGCGGTGGGCCCGACAGGCCACAGCGTGCCAACCACGGCACCGGCGCCCGCCTGGAGGAACGAACGGCTCAGGCTGAGAGGCCCCTCGCCCTCGAGCACGCGGCCGGCTGCGGTCTCACAGGCGCTCAGGATGACCAGGGTCCCGCGTAGCCGGAGGCGCCGGATCTCCCACGCGTGGAGCAGGCCGTCGTCCCGTCCCTTCGCGGAGAGGGTAAGGTGCGCGAGCTCAGGATCCGCGGCGCTGGAGCGCGCGTGGGCGGCGACGTGAAGGATCGCCGCGTTTCCCGCGTGGTTCCGCACGGCCGCCTCCGTCGCCTCTTCCCCGACGAACCGCACGACCTCCCGGTGGGGAAACGCACGTACGATGGCGTCGACCTCGCGGGAAACCGCCGACAGGTCCGGCGCGCTCCCGGACGCCACCGCGACGACGGATCCCTCTGGCAGGCGGGGGTCACGCCGGGCACCGGGTTGAAGCGACATCGCTACGGTCAGGGTGTACCTGTCCAGCAGGTACTCCGGCTCGTCTTCGTCGCCCGAGGCGATCAGGGCGTCATATGGGACCAGGTGAAGCGGAGCATCGGGCACGATCACAAGGTGGGTGCGGTGCCCCAGCCTCGGTTCCAGGGGCGCGATCAGGACGTCATACAGGCCCCTGGCGAGGGTCGGGTCCATGGAGGTCCGCGAGAGATCGACGAAGCTCCCCACCCGGGTATCGAGGCCCGCCAGGAGCTGGCGCACCTGGCGTCTGAGGGCCAAGGCGGTCCCGGGAAGAACCACTACCCAGGCGTCTTCCCGCGTAAGGACGAGGGCGGCGACGCCGCGGTCCAGGACGACATAGTCGATGACGGCATCGTCGTTTCCCAGGCCGGCGCGGATCTCTCCGATCACCCGAGGAGCTTCTTGCCACGGTGTGGTCCGGGAGCCCGGGGGGTCGCCGTACTCCGGTGCCTCCGAGGCTCGGGCGCCGGGGGTCTCGGGGACGCCTCGGCCCTTCCGGCGGAGTGACCAGGCGACGTACCAGGCTGGAGCGTCCGGGTGATCCGCGTGGTCGACGACCGCCGCCAGAGCGTGGTTCGAGTTCCGCAGCCGCTCGGCCCGGAAGCCCGCCCGGACCACATCGTGGGCGAGGGACATCGCCACCGAGTCGGTGAGCGCGTCCGCCCGCCCGTAGGCCGTCAAAGCCTCCTCGGTCCGGTCCAGTGCCGAGAGCGCGTCGCCGAGCATCTGGGAGAGGTCGGCGCGAAGCTGCAAGTGTCCGGCCCGCTCGGCATCCTCCAGGGCCCGCTGCACCTCCCGCAGGGTCTCCGCAGCTCCGGGAGCGCCACGGACGACCCGCGCCAGGGCGGACAGGCCGCGTCCCGATAGTGCCACCGCCGCCTCGGCCACGGACCCGGCGGCCAGGGCCGCGCTGTCCGCCAGGGAGGAGGCCCGGTCCGGCCGGTCCCGCTCGAGCTCCATGCTGGCGGCCTCGAGGGTCAGCCGAGCCCAGGCGGCCGTCTGACCGTTCGCCACGGCCGCCAGCCGGGCCCTCTCCAACTCCGCGAGGGCGTCGTCGATGTGTCCGGCCCGGGCCAGGATGCCGGGCAGGATCGGCGCGTCCTCGGGAAAGGCCGGTCCCAGGGCCGAATCGTGTGCCCGGCCGTATTGCTCGGCGAGGGCGTCGTCGCCCGTGGCCTCGGCGATTCTGGCCAGCGCCACGAGGGAACGAGGTGCGTCCTGCTGGCTCTCCCGCCAGGAGCGTTCGTAATAGGCCGTCGCCTGATCGAGGTTGCCGGTCAACTCGTGGTACTCACCGGCCCAGTAGTGGTAGTCCCCGAGGGAGTCGATGGCGGAGAGCATGGACTCGAACATCCGCCCCGCCTCCTCGTGCTCCCCTCGCCGTTGGAGGAAGGTGCCCATGTCGTGGTACGCCATCATGCGAACCGGCCTGAGCGGCCAGATCTCCGTGAGGCCCACGAACGCCCTCCCTGCCCTCCGCGCCTCGTCGTCCCGGCCCATGGCCTCATAGACGTGGAGGAGGTTGTGCTCCACCTCCAGCGCCCTCTCCACGTTGCCCGTCCCGGGCGCCAGCTCACGAGCCAGGAGGAGATCCCGCTCGGCCGCCGGGAGGTCTCCGAGCTTCGACAAGGTGCGGCCCCGGCGGAGGTAGACGATGGTGCGGAACTGGAGCGAGAACGTGTCGGCGACGGCGATGAGCTCATCCCACAGGGCCAGACTCTCGGTAAGGAGCCCTCGGTCTAAGAGGTCCGTGGCCTGGGTGACGAGGAATGGCGCGGCCATGGAGGCGCCGCCCTCCCGGGCCAGTGCGGACATCTCCGCCTCCGCGTCGCGCCGGATGGTCAAGCTGCCGTTCCAAAGCGGGTGGCTCGGCGGCAGTCGTACGACGCTGGAAATCCGGCGAAGCCCGTTCAGATACGCCGCATGAATACCCGGGGCCGCTTGGCCAACGAGGGCGTAACCGATGCGTTTCGCCTCGGCGGCGTCGTCCTGACGCCCCGAAGCGAGCAGGGCGCTCACTCGCCACGCGAGACCCCGGGCCCGCACCAGCGGGTGACGCTCCGGGACGGTCATCTCCTCGGTGATGCCCAACAGCCGATCCGGAGGCTGCTCCTGCGCCAGCAACCCCAGGAGATCGTCGGCGAGCCTGGGGCTGTCGGGGTAGCGCCGCCACAGGTGCTCGGCCAAGCCGATGCGATGCCGGAGACCCGCCGCCCCCGGCGACTGCACCTGCAGGTGCATGGCGCACGGGTGCGCTCGGAGATCGGCGCTTCTGGCCGATTGCGGGGCACCCGATCGGTTGAGAGGCCGGTGGCCCGATAGAACCGCGGCCGCACACAGACCGGTCCCGTCCGGGTCCCGCGTCAACAGTGAGTCCAGCGCCCGCCGGAGGACCGTGGGCAGCCGCAGTTGGAAGTCGTAGTACGCGGCGAAGTCGACGATGGCGGGAACGGCGGTCGACTCCTCGTCCCAGGCGGCCCGCATATGGCGGAGCATGGAGCGCTCGTCCCAGCGGGCGAAGGCATTGAGGCCGTCGCGGTAGGAGGATCCCGTCGGAGTCGATTCTACCGGGCTCTGGAGCCCGGTCGTCTCCCGATCTCCCCCCGACGAGGGCTCTTCCTCCCAGGGCCGGCACCCGGCAAGGGCCAGGACGAGGAACAGTGCGGTCTTCGAGATGACGAGGGCCGCTTCTGGGGCGCTGCGATACCCGGACACGAACGACCTCCATGGAAGGAACGGAGGTTATCACAGACTACGTGTCCCCCACCACCGACGCCAGGCGACGAGACCGCGGTCGCCATGTCACACTCCGTGCCCCTAGGTGGACTCAAAACGTAGAGGCCCTCCCGCGACGACGCGTTACCACGGTGCCTCGGCCCGCGCGCCCCTCACGACCCTGGACCTGGTGGCGGGGACGGACGGCCGCGCCGGGCGCGAGGCTCCAGGCACGAGCCGGGGGAGAGACGTGACCCGATCGACGGTCGGACGAGTTGTCCGTGCCCTCACGCGGACCGGGGCCCTCCTGTGCATCGGTACGTCGATCCTAGTGGCGTGCGGGGATCGTGGCGAGGCAACCGGTCCGCTGGTCATCGCAACCATCGAGGTGATCCCGGACGACGTGCGGTTGCTGCAGGGGAACACGCTGTACCTATCGGCACGAGCCCGGGACTCGGACGGCAATCTGGTTTCCGGAGCCGCGTTCGTGTGGAGCAGCTCGAACGGAAACGTAGCCCGGGTCTCCACAAACGGTCGGGCGGAGGGGGTTGGCGAAGGAGCGGCGATCATCGATGCCCGGTCGGATGGCGTCTCGGGCAGAGCCGTTGTCTACGTTCCCCCCATGGACGGCGTGGTGTCCTCCGGCGGAGGGCTCGTTGCCGACGGCCGGGTCGAGATCGAGATCCCCGCGGGTGCGCTGAGCGGCCACACGGCCATCACTGTGGCCCCTGCCATGACGGACTCCCTTCCAGCGGTGCCTCCCGGAATGATCCTCGTGCCCGGCACGGCCCATGAGTTCGGCCCTGCGGGCCTCGCCTTCGGCCAGCAGGTCGAGCTCCGCATCGGCTTCGATCCGGCGGATGTCCCCGGGGGCGCCACCCGGTGGCGGCTGACGCTCCACAAGCTTACGCCGGCGGGGTGGACGCCGGTGTCGTCGAGCATCGTCGAGGCGGCGCTCAGCCGCGTGTGCGGCATGATCTCGGGCTTCAGCGTCTACGGCGTGCTGGGCTCGTCCAACCAGGAGCCGGTGGCGGAGATCACGTCCCCGGAGAAGAACGCGACGTACACGGCGGGGGAGGCCATCGCCTTCAGTGGGACGGGCACGGACGCTGAGGACGGCGTACTCACGAGCGCCTCCCTGGAGTGGACGAGCGACCTGGACGGACATCTCGGCACGGGCACGTCGTTCAGCCGCTCGGACCTGTCGGTGGGCAAGCACAAGGTCACCCTCACGGTGACGGACTCCGACGGCGCCACGGACTCGGACGACGTGAAGATCACAGTGGAGGCGCCTCCCAACGAGGAGCCGGTGGCGGAGATCACGTCCCCGGAGAAGGACGCGACGTACACGGCGGGGGAGGCCATCGCCTTCAGTGGGACAGGCACGGACGCTGAGGACGGCGTACTCACGAGCGCCTCCCTGGTGTGGACGAGCGACCTGGACGGACAGATCGGCACGGGCACGTCATTCAGCCGCTCGGACCTGTCGGTGGGCAAGCACAAGGTCACCCTCACGGTGACCGACTCCCAGGGCGCCACGGATGCCGACGACGTGAAGATCACCGTGGAAGAGCCCCAGAACCAGGCGCCGGTGGCCGAGATCACGGCTCCCCAGAAGAACTCGAAGCACACGGTGGGGGAGGCCATCCAGTTCAGCGGGACGGGGTCGGACGCCGAGGACGGCGTCCTCACGGGGGCCTCGCTGGTCTGGGCCAGCGACCTGGATGGCGAGATCGGGACGGGGACGTCGTTCAGCCGCTCGGACCTGTCGCTGGGCAAGCACGAGATCACCCTCACGGTGACCGACTCCCAGGGCGCCACGGATGCCGACGACGTGAAGATCACCGTGGAGGAGCCCCAGAACCAGGCGCCGGTGGCCGCCATCACCTCTCCGGCCGACGGCTCCACGCACACGTACGGCGAGGCCGTCCACTTCAGCGGGACGGGCGCGGACGCCGAGGACGGCGTCCTCACGGGCACCTCCTTGGTGTGGACCAGCGACCTGGACGGACATCTCGGCACTGGCACGTCGTTCAGCCGCGCGGACCTGACGCTGGGGCGGCACAGGGTGACCCTCACGGCCACGGACTCCCAGGGCGCCACGGACACGGACGACGTGAAGATCACCGTGGAGGAGCCTCAGAACCAGGCGCCAGTGGCCGCCATCACCTCTCCGGCCGACGGCTCCACGCACACCTACGGCGATGCCGTCCATTTCAGCGGGACGGGCGCGGACGCCGAGGACGGCGTCCTCACGGGCACCTCCTTGGTGTGGACCAGCGACCTGGACGGACATCTCGGCACGGGCACGTCGTTCAGCCGTTCGGACCTGTCGGTGGGGGAGCACGAGGTGACCCTCACGGTCACGGACTCGCAGGGCGCCACGGGCACGGACGAGGTCACCATCACCGTGGAGGAGGAAGCGGTCGAAGGGATCGCGGTCAAGGTGGGCGCCACGCCCTCGTCCCACGTCGCCGTGGGTGGAGCCGTGACCCTCCCCGTGCTCGTGGACATGACGGGGGCGGGAGGCGAGAACCTGGCGAGCATGGACGTGCGGATCACGTGGGAGCCATCGCTCGTAAGCTACCTGTCGTCCACGGGCGGGACCTTCGGAGCGGTCACCATCAACGACAGCCAGGCCGGGGCGGGCACGCTCCGCGCTGCCCTCTTCCACGCTTCGGGGACGACGTCGTCCTTCACGGCGCTTCAGTTCGTGCTGGAAGGAGCCAGCGCCGGGAGTGCGACGATCACCGTGGAAGTGCTGGCCGTGGGCAACGAGATGGGGTCCGACGTGAGCGGCCTCATCACCACTCGGAATCACGTGGTCACTGTGACGCACTGACATCAACTCGATTCATGGAGCCGGAAGCGGAGAGTCCAATGAACAACATCAGGCGGTCGATCCCTCGAGTCCGGGCATGTCTCGTGCTCGTCGTCCTGGGCTGGGGCTGCACGGACTCCGACGAAAACCCGCTGCTTCCCCCGGACGGCGAAGCGGCGGAGGAGCCCACGGGAGGCATCTACGGGTTGGTGGCGCTGCGGTCCCAGGGGTCGGCACTCCAGGTCGTGACCATCCGGATCGCCGGGGGAGGTGAAGGGGTTGCGTCCTACCAGGGAGGCCTCCGGTTCGATCCGGAGGTGCTGACGCTGGAGGAGGTTCGGACGCCGGGGTGGGGACATCACTTCGTGAACGACGCGGAGGCGGCCGAAGGGCGGCTCCGGTTCGCGGGCTTCGCGGTGGAGTCCTTCGAGGGCCCGGTGGACCTCCTGCTGATGTTCCGGGCAAAGCGCCGACTGCGCGCCCAGGATCTGGAACTGGAGCTGGACGTCCTGGGCACCGAGCGCGGCATTCAGGTGCCTGAGGAGGCCGTCACCGTGGTGCAGGGCCTGGTGAACGCGGAGCGGCTCCGATGAACGCGCGGCGGAGCGTGCCAGAGGTGCGGGCCGGGGCTCGCCCCAGGGTCAGGGGACGGTTCCTGTCGGCGCTCCTGCTCATCCCGGGGATGCTGCTCCTCACCCCGGTTGACGAACAGATCGTGTTGGCGGTGGGCGACGAGCCCACGGCTGCGGTCCTACCCGGAGGCACCATCACGATCCCCATCAACGTGGACATGTCCCAGGCAGGAGGGCTGGACCTGGCCAGCCTCTCCTTCGAGGTGGCCTGGGATCCTGACCATCTGTCGTTCTCATCGGCCACGCCCGGGTCGTTCGGGACGGTGAACGTCAACGAGGACGCCGTGGCGTCTGGCATTCTGCGAGCCAACCTCTTCGACCCGGCGGGCACCACCTCGTCCTTCGTGGCGCTGGGACTCACGCTGAACGCCTCGACGGACGTCGGCCTGATCCAGGTGGGCGTTACCACGGACGCGGCGGGCACGGAGATGGGCCAGGACATCACGGGCAACGTGGCCGACCGGCATCTGTCGCTGTGCGTCCGGGAAGCCGGCTTGTCCGGCGACGTCATGGGTCCCGGCGACGTCAACGTCATCGACGCCCAGCAGATCGCCCGCTGGGCCATCGGCCTGCCGGTGCTCCCGGAGGTCGACGAGCGCATGCCCGACCTGGCCGATGTCACCGGAGACGGCAACGTCAACATCATCGACGCCCAGCAGGTGGCCCGCTACTCGGTGGGGCTCGAAGTCTTCTTCCCCATCGGGGAGATGCTGGCCGGTGGGTGCGGCTTGATCCCGTACGTGGAAATCACGAGCCCGGGGGAAGGCCATGCCTTCGCAGACGACCAGGCCATCGACTTCGCGGGCTGGGGGGAGGATCCGGAGGACGGGCCCCTGAGCGGGGCCTCCCTGGTGTGGCAGAGCGACCTGGACGGGGAGATCGGGACCGGTGAGTCCTTCAGCACCTCTCCCGGCGAGCTGTCGCTGGGGACGCACACCATCACGCTGTGGGGATGGGACTCGAAGGGCCTCGGCGGCTACGATCAGCGCGCAATTCAGGTGGTCCTTCCGCCGGAGGCCCACTTCACGGTGGGAGGGGCCCTCCAGGCCGGCCTGCCCACCACCTTCGACGGCTCGGCATCCGTCGATCCCAACGGAGGCTCGCTCCGCTACCACTGGGACTTCGGCGACGGGGACGTGGGAGGTGCGGAGCAGATGGCTCACCTCTTCACCGCCCCCGGGGCGTATGAGGTGACACTGACGGTCATCAGCGAGCTCGGGGTGAGGAGCACCGCGACGAGCCAGTCCACGGAGGTGGAGATCGCCGCCGGGCCGGGACCCACGGGTCTGGCCGAGGTGCGCGGCCGCGTGGACGACCAGGACGGCAACCCCCTGGAAGGCGTGCAGGTGCATTTGGTGGGCGGCGGCCCGGCGGCCGTGTCCGGTGCCACCGGCTCGGTGCTGCTGCCGGACGTGCCCACGGGCATCCCGGTGGTCCTGGATCTGGAGATGGCAGGCTACGCGCTGCAACGCGTGCGCCTGGACATCCCCGCGGGGAACGAGCAGGCCATCCTGCTGACGCGCATGAAGACCAGGGAGGAGCCCTACTTGGTCTGGGAAGGTGGTGCTGCCTGGGGTGCCGACCGCGTCTTCCTCTCGGTGCCGCAGGGTGCACTGGTGAACGAGGGTGGGGCTCCAGTCGTTGGCGAGATCCAGTACACGATGACGCCCATCCAGCTCTGGGGCGGCCGCATCGAGGCCTTCCCCGGCTCCTTCGTGGGCGTGATGCCCCAGGGCGAGGAGGTCTTGCTTCGGACCTTCGGCGCGGCGGAATTCCTCGTCACCCAGGAGGGAGAGGATCTTCAGCTTGCTCCCGGCGTCACCGCCATCATTCACATTCCCATCTCGGCGGATGGCACGGCAGCCGGGGAGCAGATCCCCCTCTGGTACCTGGACGAGGAGATGGGAGTGTGGATCCAGGACGGAATGGGCACCGTGCAGGAGGACCACGATGGCGCCCCGATGAATCTCGTCGTGCGGGCCGAGGTCACCCACCTGTCATGGTGGAGCGCCGGCCCGTGGGTGGAGGAGCCCTACGAGCCGCTGGTACGGTGTGAGCTGGACGACGCCACGCCCATCGCCTGCGACCTGATCGCCACCACGGGTGATTTGGATGCCCGGACGAGGGTCACGGAACAGCTCCCCGTGGAGGGCGAGAACGTGACCTTCCCGCCGGACGTAGACGTCCAGGTCCACGCCTACTCCATCCCCCTCGGGACGAAGGGTGCGGCGGTCGTAAACGGGCCGGGTGGGGGCGCCGACGAGATCGTCCTCGTTCTGGACCAGTCCGCCGCGTCACCCAACACGTCGGCGGTCACGGTGTCGTCGGAGATCCTGGCCTTCGGGAGCCCGGTCACGGTCACCCTGCAGGCCCGGGACGAGTTCGGCTTCGACCTGACGACCGGCGGGGACGGCGTGGGCTTCGGCTCGGAGCCCTCCCAGCCCGGCCAGAGCTTCTTCCGCTACAACGGGGAGGTGACCGACCACGGAGACGGAACGTACACCACCCTTGCTGAGCCCATGGTCGCAGGAACCCCGGTGCAGCTTCGGGCCGGAATCAACGGCCGATCCGTGAGCACGCCAATGCCCTTTCTTCAGGTGGTTGGCTCGGCGCTCGCCGGCGAGGACGTGGAGCAGCTCCTGGCCATGGCCGTGGAGTTCTGGTGGAAGGGTTCCCAGACGAACGGCTCGACGAAGATGGCCACCACCGTCATGGCGGACCAGGCCACGTCGTCCTGGGGGAACTCGGGCATGTACGAGCTGTCCTGGGAGCCCCGCACCGAGTGGGACAACTCGCCGGACAACCCCAACGCCTTCATCACCCTGAATCCCTGGATGACGAGGTTCATCGCCCTGTCGGCCCTCCACGACGCGCTGGCAGCGCTGGACGACGGCGTGGAGGTGGGCGGCCCCGGCGGGCCCGACAATGCCCGGGCCCGAGCCTTCGGCAAGCTCATCCAGGGGCTGGCCCACGGCTGGCTGGCCCTTCACATCGACCAGGCCTTCATCCTGGACGAGACGGTGGACGTGAACGGCTCCTTCAGCCTCGAGCCCTTCGGCGCGGTCATGGACGCGGCACTGGCCGAGCTCGCGGAGGCCATCGCCGTGGCCGACGCCAACGTCTTCAGCACCCGGCCGGAGTGGTTCAACGGGGTGACGCTCACCAACACCGAGCTGTCCCGGCTGGCTCACTCGTTCATGGCCCGCTTCATGGCATCGGTGGCCCGCACGCCGGCCCAGAGAGAGGCCGTGGACTGGGCCGCTGTCACAGGCCACGTGGATCAAGGCATCCTGGCCGACTTCGGGCCCAACGCCCATCCCGAGAACTTCTGGTGGGACGCGATGAAGTGGCTGGGGTCCAACCCCACCTGGTTCAGGGGCGACTACAAGACCATCGGCGGCGTCTACCCCGACGACCCGGAGACCGACAAGGACGGCAGCTTCGCCAACTGGATGGCCACGCCGCTGGAGTACCGCATGTCGTACAGCCTGAACACGGATGACCAGCGGCTCTGGGACGGCACCTGGGATGGGGACGGGTTCCCGAACTCCGGTACGGACTTCCGCTGGATCGACGACCCGGCGTTCCGCTGGGACCGTGGCACGTATCACTTCTCGTCCTACTACAGCCACCGGTACGAGAACCCCGTGGAATACACCGGCCCCCTCCCCATCATCACCGTGGCCGAGATGAACCTCCTCAAAGCGGAGGCCCTCTACCGCCTGGGCCTGTCCGGGGTGGCGGATCTCGTGAACCTCACTCGCGTGGACCGGGGCGGGCTGTCACCCGCCACGGACGGCGATCCGCACCTGTTCGACATGCTGGCCTACGAGAAGCGGATCGAGACGTTCAACACCGGCGAGGGCATCGCCTGGTTCGACCGGCGCGGTTGGGGGGACCCCATCCCCACCGACCAGTTCGGTCACGGCCTCGTCGAGGGCACGCTCTTCCACTTCCCGGTGCCGGGAGCGGAGCTCGAGCGTCTGGGCCTGCCCTACTACACGTTCGGCGGCGAGGGCCCGCTGATGGTGGACATGCTCGCCACGGCGGCCAGTCCCTACGGCATGAGGGAGGCAGCCAGGCAGGTGCCGGTATCCCTGGTCTACGCCTTCGAGGCCGGCATGTCGACGGCGGAGAAGCTGGCGGCGGCCCGGGCGATCGCCGGAGACCCCGCCGTCGGCTCCAGGGAGCCGATCCGGCGGTGAGGTAGGCGCTTTGCGGGCCTCCAACCCCCCCGTGGGCCG
>DASWKP010000301.1:0-13371 GCA_036396575.1 Longimicrobiales bacterium
CCATCGCCCTGGACGGCGGTCCGGTGGAGGGAAGCGCCACCTGGACGCTCAGGGACGCCGACCGCCAGGTGATCGAGGTCACGTCCGACCAGAACGCCCTCCTGGTCATCGCCGACAACTGGTTTCCCGCGTGGCATGCGACGGTGGATGGCGCCCCGACCCCCGTGCTCCGGGCGTACCACACGCTGAGAGCCGTCCCGGTGGGACCGGGGCAGCACACGGTCGAGCTCGTGTACCGCTCCGCGACCCTGCGCTGGAGTCTGGTCCTGAGCCTGGGGACCGTGCTGGTGCTGGTCGCGGTCGGGGTGGGATCGTACGTCCGGGGCGCGCGTGGACGAGAGTCCGGCGAGGCCTGAGCCCGACCGGGGCGCGGCTCGACAGGGGGCCGCCGGGACGGGGGCTGCCAACCGCCGGTGGCGCGCCATCGGCACGCGCGCGCTTCAGATCGCGCTCACCGTCCTGGTCACCTGGGCCATCTTTCGCGCCGTGGGTGTGTCCCTGGACGACCTCCGAGGCCTGGACTCCTCCCGGTGGCGTCCGCGGCCGGGGTGGTTTGTGGCCTCGTGCGCCCTCCTGCTCACGGGGTACCTGGTGTCGGCGGCGCTGTGGGCCCGCATGGTGCGGGAGATGGGCGGAGCCGCGCTCGGGTCCGCGGCCGGGGTTCGCATCTACTTCATCGCCAACCTCGGCCGCTACATCCCGGGCAAGCTGTGGCAGATCGCGGGGTTGGCCGCCCTGGCGCGCCGGGAGGGCGTCCCCGCCTCCGTGGCCACGGCCGCCGCGGTGCTGGGGCAGGGCATGGCCCTCGTCGGCGCCACCCTGATCGGGCTGGGCACCCTCCTTCAGGCCCGGGGACCCTGGCGAGCCTGGGGTGTGGCCATCGTCGCGGTCGCCGTGGCGGGCGTCGTCGTGGCCTCGGTCCCAGGGGCGTTCCGGAAGATCACCGGCCTGTGGTTTCGCCTGGCCCGCACGCCCGAACCGGAAGATATTCGACCGGGCCCCGCGTTCGCGCTCGGATGGGTGGGGCTCTACACCGTGAACTGGGCGATCTACGCCGCATCCTTCTGGCTCCTCGTGAAGAGCTTCCAGCTTCCAGCGACGCTGTTCGAGGCCGCCCCGGCCTTCGCCGCCGCCTACGTCATCGGGTACGCGTTTCTGCCGGCGCCGGCCGGCGTCGGCGTCAGGGAAGGGGCCCTCGTGGCCTTCCTGGGACCCGTGGTGGGCGTCGCCACCGCCACCGCGCTCGCCCTCGTCGCTCGCCTGTGGACCACGGGGGTGGAGGTCGTGCCGGCCGCCGCCTTCTGGATCGCCCACGTCACGGGTGGCGCGTCGTCGCCCGGATCCGGGGAGCGGCCGTGACGGACGTGAGCGAGCGGGGCGCTCGCGCCGACGATGGGGCCGCGCGTGAAGGCCCGTGCGCTCCCGGAGCGGACAGGCCGTCGGCCGGGCGTTTCCTGGTGGTCATCCCCACCTACGACGAGTTGGACAACCTGCCGCGCATCCTCCCCCAGGTGCTCGAGCAGGACGAGCGCCTGGATGTGCTCGTCGTGGACGACAACTCTCCGGACGGCACCGGCGATCTGGCGGAGAGCATGGCCCGTGACGAGTCCCGGCTCCACGTCCTGCGGCGCCCGGGCAAGGCGGGCCTGGGGAGGGCCTACATCGCCGGGTTCCAGTGGGGGCTCGATCGTGGCTACGACCTCCTCTTCGAGATGGACGCGGACCTGTCGCACAGCCCCGACGCCCTGCCCACCTTCATTCGCTCGGCGAGGGAGTACGACGTGGTGCTGGGTTCGCGCTACGTGGACGGCCGGGTCACCGTGGTGAACTGGCCGATGAGCCGGCTCCTCATCTCCTACTTCGGGAGCTGGTACGCCCGCACCATCACCCGACTGCCGGTGCGAGACGCGACGGGGGGCTTCAACTGCTGGAGGCGCGAAGTGCTGTGCGCCCTGGATCTGGCCCGGATCCAGACCAACGGCTACGCCTTCCAGATCGAGCTCAAGCTGCGGGCGTGGCGCGGGGGATTCCGCCTGACGGAGATACCGATCGTGTTCACCGAACGGGACTCGGGCAGGTCCAAGATGTCCAGGAGGATCGTCCGGGAAGCGGTGTGGAAGGTGTGGAAGCTCCGGATCCTGGACCTCTTCGGCCGTCTGTGAGGCGCCTCGCGTGCCGCTACGCCACCTCCTCTATCGCTGCCCGTGCTGCGGCCACGACCCCACCAGTGGGGAAGGGGATGGGGCCGCGTGCGCGGGGTGTGGCGCCTCGTTCCGCCGGGTGCCGCCGGGGTGTCACGTGCGCGTGGTGGAGCCGAGCGGAGCCGCCCGGGTGGTCCATCCCCGGGCCCTGGTCCGCCGCGTCCGGGAGGCCGGCGGCCCGCGTACGGCGGCGCGGAAGGCGGACGGCACGGTGCGCTACGAGGCCCGGGTGATGTGCAGCGAAGCGCTTTCGTTCCGGCCCGTTCGTCGGGCCGGACGCCTGCTGGGCTTCTTCGAGTCCCAGGGTCGGGAGCGTCCGGGCACCGTGGTGGCGGGGCGAGAGGGGCTCTCCTTCGAGGCCGTGGGCGGAGGCGCGGGACGCCACTGGAGCTTCCTGGACATCACCGGCATCCAGGTGAGCTCGTCGGCACTCCAGATCAAGCCTCGTGGCGCCGTCCTCGTCCAGCTCCGCTTTCCGGACGACTCGCCGCTCCGCTGGGAGGAGCTGGTGCAGTGGCTCATGCGAGAGGCTTACACGGAGCACGGCCGCGGCTTGGTAGTGGAGTTCCAGCCCCGGGTGGTGGTGGCGTGATCGTCTACGGCCTGGCCCGTGTGATTCTGCCTATCCTGTTTCGCCTGAAGGGCGTGAGACTGGTCGTGGAAGGCAGGGAGAACGTCCCCGAGCATGGGCCTTTCGTGCTCGTGGCCAACCACGGGAGCAACCTGGACGCGCTGCTGGCCCAGGTCGCGTGCCCGCGGTCGGTCTGGTCCATGGCCAAGAGCAGCCAGTTCCGGCACCCGGTCACGCGCTGGTTGCTCGTCCACCTGAACGGCTTTCCCACGCGGCGTTACCAGGTCGATCCCCAGGCGGTTCGCACCGCGCTCCGCGTGATCGAACGCGGAGGCGGGCTGGGCCTTTATCCGGAGGGCGAGCGCTCCTGGGACGGCAGCCTCCAGCCCCTCCGCACAGGATCCGTCAGGTTTCTCCTCAAGGTGGGGGTGCCCCTGTTGCCGTGCGGGATCTCGGGCTCCTACGCGCTCCAGCCGCGCTGGAGCCGGTCCATCGGGCGCGGACCGGCCAGGGTCCGGTTCGGCCGGCCCTTCGAACTGGGCCGCCACGACTCCAGGGCCGCCCGGGACGCGGCCGTGGAGGAGGCTACGTCGCGGATCCGGACGGCTCTCGCCGCGCTGGTGGATGAGGAAGTGGCTTCGGAAGGGAGGTCGGAGGGGTGAGCGACGAAGCCAGGATTGACCGCGACTACTACGACTCCACCGGCTACTTCGAGGCCGGCGCCGGCCACCTCACGGACCTGGACAGCCGCTTCCAGCGTTATCGGGTCCGCAAGGTGCTGGAGATCCACACGCCGGAACCCGGGGACCGCCTGGCGGACCTGGGATGCGGGTGGGGGACCTTCAGTTTCGCCGTGGCCGGGCGCGTCGCCGAGGTGGTGGGGGTGGACTTCAGCCGGAAGAGCATCGAGCTGTGCCGCCGTCGGCTGGCCGGCAGCGGCCTAGAAAACGTGCGCTTCATCGAGGCGGACGCTGGCGACACGGGTCTGGAGGAGGGGTCCTTCCAGGTGGTGCTGGCGGCGGACCTGTTCGAGCACCTCTATCCGGACGACTCGGAGCGCGTGACCCGGGAGGCGTTCCGCCTCCTGGCGCCCGGCGGCCGCTTCGTCGTGTGGACGCCCCATCGCGGGCACGTGCTGGAGATCCTCAAGAACCGTGGGATCCTGCTGAAGCCGGACCCCACCCACGTGGACTACAAGTCCATGGAGCGCCTGAGGGGGATGCTGCAAGGAGCCGGCTTCGCGGTGGAGCGGGCGTACTACGCGGAGTCGCACGTCCCGGGGCTACGGGCGCTGGAGCGGAGCCTGCAGGGGATGGTGCCGGTGCTCAGGCGGCGTATCGCGATGCTGGGGCGCCGAGCGTAACTTTACATAATATCTATTATACGAACTAATCAAGAAGCCCCGAGAACGGCCTCGCTTCGCCGTCGTTACCCCCGCGCCCGCGCCTCCGTTGCCCGCATCTCGAAGTAGCCTCTTTGCACGTCCCCTTCCTCGAGACCCTCCAGGATCTGGTCGAACAGATCCGCGGCGCCGGCGTGATCGCCGAGCTGGAGCCGCACCCGAGCGGCGCCGTCCAGAGCCTCCACGCGCTGGAACGACATCTCCGCGCGGTCCGCCAAACGACGATACAGGCTTTCGGCCTGCTCCAGCCGACCCGCCGATTCGAAGGCCTTGGCGGTCAGCATGTGGGTCTGGGTTCCCACCGGATCCGCGATGGACTGGCTGGAAGCCTGGAGCACGTCGATCGCCACGTCGGGCTGGCCCGACTCCAGATAGAGCTGCCCGAGGAGCAGCCTGGCCTCCGCGGCGACGGACGTCGAGGCGTACCGGTCCAGGAAGAGCGACAGGTCCGCCTTCGCCGCGTCCCGGTCCCCGAGGACGACCACCTGGAGGATGGACTCCAGCTCCTGAACCGACTGCGTCTCCAGCGTGTCGCGGAAGTTGAAGTAGTAGATGCCCGCCGCGGCGACGAGGACCACCGCGATGCCGACCAGGGTCAACGTCTGCGTGTTCTTCCCGGCCCAGGTGGACACCTCCACGACCTTCGCGACGAACGCGTCATCCGGTTCTGTGGCCGTCTTTTCCGACGGAGGGCGCGGCATGTTGGTACGCTTGGCCATGGGGTCCTGCGATGTGTGCGGGGGATAGACTGGAAAACCTAACGTTGGCGCGGATTTCCGGTCAACGTGTGCCCCGGCGTGGCGACCGGGCGGTCGCGGCCTTGCGGAGCCCCTCCGGGTCCAGGATCCGCACTCCGATCTCCGCCTCTCCCAGGAGTCCGGCGTAGATCCAGTCGTTCAGGACCGTGGTGACGGTGGACCGATGGACCCCCGCCAGATCCGCCAGCGTCCGGTGGGTGATGCGGATCGGAATCCTGGGCGCCTCCCCCTCCCCTCCCAGGCGCCGTCCAAGATCACGGAGGACGGCCGCGATCCGGGCTCGAGCCGGCGGCCCCGCGGAGCCCGCCCCCAGGCGCCGCGCCACGTCCAGGTCCGAGGCCAGCGCTTCCATGAAGGCGACGAACGTACGGTTCGAAGACCTCAGCACCGCCCGCAGCGCGGACGCCGCCAGGAGCTGGACCTGCGACGGCTCGCCGGCCACCGCCCGGAGCGGGCGCAGCGCGCCGTCCACCAACGCCTCCTCCCCGGCGATCTCCCAGGGCCCGGCCACGGCCGCCGTCCTCTCGCGCCCGGGCGAGGGGCCGGGGTCCACGAGGAGCACGTGTCCCCGCCGCACCAGGGCGACGTGGACCGCCGCGTCGCCCACGTTCCACATCTCCTCTTTCTTGCCGAGCTCGCGGAACTCCGCCTTCTTCACGAAGGCGTTGAGCTTCCGGTCCCGCCGGGGAACGACGCGGAGAGGCACGGGCCGTCACCTCTCTCCCGGCCGGCGGTGCGCGCGCAGCGCGGGGCTGAGCGCCAGGACCACCGCCCCCAGCAGGACGGGCATCGAGACGATGGCGGCTTGCTGCGGCCCGATCCAGTCTCCCAGGGCGCCCGTGAAGAGCACGCCCACCGAGCCGGCCGCCCACGCGAGCCCCATGACGATTCCGCTCCCCACGGCAGCGCCCCTCGGGAGCATCTCCTGCGCCATCACCACGACCGGGGGGATGATGGACATGGCGAGGAACCCTGCCGCCGCCGCCGCCACCAGGGACTGGGCGCTGGCGGGCGTCACGGCCACCGCGGCCACATGGGCCGGGACGGCCAGAGTCGCCAGGGTGGCCAACAGCTTCTGGCGGTCCACACGGTCGCACAGGACCCCGCCCACGAGCGTGCCCACGCCCTGGGCGCCCAGGTACACGCTGAGGCCCACGGCACCTGCCAACTCCGAGCCTCCCGCCGCCGCCACCGCGATCGGCGACATGGTCAGGTACACCCGCTGCGCGAAGGCGAAGAGGGCGCTGAAGGCGAAGAGGATCCCCAGCGGGCCCCGGAGCGTCGCCAGGATCAGGCCCGGCGACGGAGGAGGAGGCACGGAGCCTCCCGTCTCGTCCCGGGGGAGCGCCACGAAGAGGGCGACTCCGACCAGGATTCCCGGAACCATGGCCACCCACATCCCCGCAAGCCCCGACCGAGCCACCAGAGCCACCGCCACCAGGGGCCCGAGCGCGAAGCCCATGGCTCCGCCAAAGGCGAACAGCGAAAGTCGGGTCCCGCTCCCCCTCCCCTGCCCCACGGCCGCGGCAAAGGAAGCCCCCGGAGGGTGGAACGAGGCGCTGCCCAGGCCCCCCAGGATGAGCAGGATGACCAGGACCGTGAAGGTGGGAGCCACGCCGATGAGGGAAAGAAAGACGCCGGACAGAATGGGCCCCATCGCCACGAAGAGCCGCCGTCCGTAGCGATCCGCAAGATAGCCGAATAGGGGCTGTAGAACCGACGCGGCGAGGGAGAACGCCATGGCCAGCGTGGCCGCCAGCGTGATGGACAGGCCCAACTCTCCCATGATCCTCGGGAGCAGCGGATTCAGGAACGACGAGTAGAGGTCGTTGACCGTGTGGCCCAGGGCCACGACGAGCACCACCGAGAGGCTGGCGTTCGCCGCGCGGGAGGGGCCCTGCTCGGCTGCGACGGCGGTCCCGGACAACGCGGGATCCCTTGGTTGGAGGGGTGGCGGACCGAACGATAGGCCAACGTCCTCACCCGGCCAAGAGCGACAAGGCGCCGCGCCCGAACCCTGGCGCCAGCCGATTCGTGGGGCCATGCTCCCTCGTGACGACTTACGCGACCTCCACCACGGGCTGACACGCCCACCGCCCATGACACGAGATCCCCGGCGATGCCTCGGCCGGGTCCGCCTCCGCGGGCCGGCGACTCTGTGCCTCCTGGCCGTGGGCTGCGCGCCACCCGACGGCTCCCCGGCCGGATCGGCGGAAGGCGGAGCCGGCGCGCCTTCCCCGCCGCACTTTCCGGCGCAGAACCGTCCCGATGTGCGGGGCACCCACGGCGCGGTGTCGTCGGACCATCCGCTGGCCTCGGCGGCCGGCTACGATGTCCTCCGCCGGGGCGGCAACGCCGTGGACGCCGCGGTCGCGATGGCCGGCGTGCTCGCGGTGGTACGGCCCCACATGAACGGCGTGGGCGGAGACGCCTTCGCGCTGTTCTACGACGGCAGGACCGGCCAGGTGAGCGCGCTCAACGGGAGCGGGCGCGCTGGAGCCCTCGGCACGCCGGGCTTCTTCGCCGAGCGGGACATGGACTCCATCCCCCAGACGGGACCCCTGAGCGTTTCGATGCCGGGGGCCGTCGCGGCCTGGGCGGACGCGCTGGAGCGCTTCGGAACCCGAACCCTGGCCGAGCTCCTGGAACCCGCTATCGGCTACGCGCGGGACGGCTTTCCGGTGTCCACGCGGCTGGCGTCGGACTTCGAGGCCCAGGGCGCCGACCTGAACGAGCCCGGACGCGCCCTCTACCTCCCCGGCGGCCACGCGCCGCCCGTCGGCTCGCTGCTGCGCAACCCCGAGCTGGCTCGAACCCTTGAGGCCATCGCGCGGGAAGGCAAAGCGGGCTTCTACGGGGGGGCCGTGGCCGAGCGCTTGTCCGAGTTCATCGAGGCGCAGGGGGGGATGCTGAGGGTCCCGGACTTCGGGGTCCACGCCTCCACATGGGTGGAGCCCCTGCGAGGCGAGTACCTGGAGCACACGTTTCTGGTGATGCCTCCAAATACGCAGGGTCTCGCACAAATCCAGATGATGGAGATGGCTAAAGCACAATCCATGAACGAGTTAGGCCACAACACCTCACGTTATCTCCACACGATGGTCGAGCTCAAGAAGCTGGCCTTCGCCGACCGTGATCGGTGGGTGGCGGACCCCGAACACGCCGAGGTGCCCGTGGCCGAGTTGCTGGATCCCGGATACCTCGCCGGGCGAGCGGCTCTGGTCGACCCATCCATGGCCGCGCCGAGCGTCACATCCGGTATCGGGACGCCCGCCACGGCCCCGGGCGAGGTGGACGACGGGGGCGACACGGTATACCTCACGGTGGTGGACGCCAACGGCAATGCCGTGAGTTGGATCCAGAGCCTCTTCAGCGGTTTCGGATCCGGCCTGCTGGAGCCCGTCACGGGCGTGGTCCTTCAGAACCGGGGCGCCCTCTTCACCCTGGACGAAGGGCACCCCAACCTCATCGCCCCTGGCAAACGCCCCTATCACACCCTCACCCCCACGCTGGCCCTCCGCGACGGACGGCTGGCCTTCACCCTGGGCACGCCAGGCGGCGACAGCCAGATCCAATCGATCCTCCAGGTCGTCCAACAACCTCCTGCTCTTCGGCATGACGCCCCAGGAAGCCGTCGAGGCGCCCCGCTTCCGGAGCAACGAGGGTACGGCCCTGTCCATCGAGGACCGGATTCCCGGCGCGGTCCGGGGGGAACTCGAGGCTCTCGGACACGATATCCGGGTGATCGAGGGATGGACGGCCATCTTCGGCGGGGCGCAGATGATCCACATCGACCCCGGGAGCGGAACCCTCACGGCCGCCGCGGACCCGAGGAGGGAGGCCTATGCCATCGCCTGGTAGGACGAGGGTGCGCGGGGGGACGACCTGATGGAGCGGACGTTCGCCGTGGCGGGCGCGGCTCTGGCCTTTGCCGGCGTGGCTCTCGGAGCCTTCGGTGCGCACGCTCTCCAGGGACGCCTGACGCCCGCCGACGCCGCCACCTATGAGACCGCCGTCCGGTATCAGATGTACCACGCTCTGGCGCTCCTCTTCGTGGCGTGGGCCGCGACCCGCTGGCCCGGAGCCGCGCTGGCGGTGGCCGGATGGAGCTTCGTGGTAGGCACCGTGGTCTTCTCGGGAAGCCTCTACCTGGTGGTGTTGGCGGGAACGCGTTGGATGGGAGCCGTGACGCCCCTGGGTGGGGTGGCGTTCCTGGTGGGTTGGGTCGCTCTGGCCTGGGCCGCGCTGCGGAGCTGACGGTGACGGTGACGGAGCATCCCTTCGACTCCGACGCCATGGATGGAGTCCGGGCCCTCCTGCGGGACGCCTCGTCGGTCGTGATCCTGAGCGGCGCCGGCGTCAGCGCGGAGTCGGGCGTGCCCACCTTCCGCGGCCCCGGGGGCCTGTGGAGAAGCCATCGGCCCGAGGAGCTGGCCACCCCCGGCGCGTTTCGCGGGGATCCGCGCCTGGTGTGGGAGTGGTACGCCTGGCGCAGGGAGCGGGTCAGCGAGTGCGCTCCCAATCCTGGGCACCGCGCCGTGGCGGCCTGGCAGCTAGCGCGCTCCGGCGTCTACGTGGTGACGCAGAACGTCGACGGCCTCCACGAGAGGGCTATGCTGGAGGCCCTCGGGGAAACGGACGGAGGAGGCGCGCCACGCCCCGAGGTGCTTCCCCTGGAGCTGCACGGGTCCCTCTTCCGGGTGCGCTGCACGCAGTGTTCCTACCGCCAGCCCCACCGTGGCCCGGTGGACGCTTCCTCCCTGTCGACCTTGCCGACCTGCCCGAGGTGTGCGAGCCTGCTCCGTCCGGACGTCGTATGGTTTGGAGAGGCACTGGATCCGAGGGTCCTGAGTCGCGCCTTCGAGCTTGCGCGGCGCGCCGACGTGTGCCTCGTCGTGGGGACCAGCGCCGTGGTGCATCCCGCGGCGTCGGTCCCGTTGGCAACACTCGAGGGCGGCGGTCGTATCGTTGAGGTGAACCCCGACCCCACGCCGCTGTCCGAGTCCGCCTGGGTGGCGATTCGAGGACCCTCGGGCGAGGTTCTTCCCGCGCTCCTCTCGTCCGACGCGCGGGGTGGATGACGACGCGACGCCGCTCGAACGCTGGGAACAAGCCCTGGCGCGTTCAGGGTTTCAATAGACGTCCCGCACTCGCTCCGAGGTGACATCCAATGCAGAAGCTCCGCACCCTCGCCGTCGCCGTCGCGGTCGTGCTCACCGCCGTGTGCGGCGGCTCCGGCGGAGGCCCTACCCCCCCGCCCGCCGTGGCGACCGTCCTCGTGACGCCGAGCAACCCGGTCCTTCCCGGCGTTGGGGCGACCCAGCAGTTCGCGGCCCAGCCTCTCGATGCCAGCGGTACGCAGGTCACGGGGGTGACGGTGACCTGGGCGAGCTCGGACCCGCTGGTGGCGACGATCACCTCATCGGGGCTAGCCACGGCCCAGGGCGTGGGCACGGCGTTCATCAGCGCCACGGCCGAGGGCAAGTCCGGGACGGCCATGCTCACCGTGGAGGGCGACCTCACCATCACCACCCGCATCCTCAACAACGCGCGTCTGACGCTGGGTTACGACGAGACCGTCGTCGTCACGGGGGCGGCGTCCTTGACGTTCACCCTCGCCAGCGGCTCACTCCCGGCGGGAGTCAGCCTCGGGGCCACCACGGGCCGCCTGACGGGGACGCCCACCGCCCTGGGCTCGTCCGCGTTCACGGTCCGGGTGGAAGATTCCGAAGGGAACTCCGCCTCTCAGCCGCTCACGCTCACGGTGTGTGAGGCTCCGGTCGCCCTCGCGGTGGGCGAAAGCTGGATCGGCGCGGCCGCACCCGCGGGCGGGTGCGGGTACTTCATCCCCTCCGGGGCCGCGAGTGACTATTACCGGGTGGCCGTGTTGCGCACCGGGAGCAGCCAGAGCACCGGCGACGTGCAGTCGGTGGACCTCACGATCACCGGCATCGGGGGAGTGGCGGCCCTGGCGCCGCCACCCACGTCGGCGCCGTTCCTGGCGCGGTCCCCCGCCGGTCGCGGCCTGCCCCGCATCGCCACGGCGGCCCTGCGCCGGCGCCTGGACATGGCCAGGGGCACGGCAGCCGCCCACGCGGCCCGACGGGAGAGCGAGGCCCGCATGCTCGCGGACCTGGGGACTCGAGGGCTCCTTCCCGACCGGCGCGCCTTCGGCGGGCAGGCCGTCCTGGCCAGGGTGGACCTGCCCAACGAGATCCAGATCGACCCGTCCACCCCTACCAGCGGCTGCGCGGCCGGAACGCCCGTGACCGCCGTGAAGCTGGCGGAGGACGACCACCTCGCCGTCTTCCAGGACAAGACCCAGAACGAGAACGCCTCCACCAAGGTCTTGCCCGCTCAGGCCCAGCTCCTCGTGGACTACTACGCGGACTATGGCAAGGAGATCATCGACGGCTATTTCGGGGGCGTCCCGGACATCAACAGCGACGGCAAGGTCATCGTCTTCATCACGCCGACCGTGGGGGGCAACACGGCCGCCTACGTGTGGAGCGGGGACTTCTTCGAACAGTCGGTCTGTGCCGCCTCCAACGAGAAAGAGATCATCTACTTCAACCACGCCGTCGTGGAGCACCTCGGGGACTTCGGGGAGGAGGGCTTCCTCTCGCAGGGGCTCGAGACCCTGGTCCACGAGATGAAGCACGTGAGCTCCCTCTACCAGCGCCTCGAACGAGGCTCGTACCACCCGACGTGGGTCGAGGAGAGCACGGCCGAGATCGCGGGCGGGATGTCCTCCCGGCTGGCGTGGTCCCGACTGGGCGGGCCCCAGGTCAACGCGATGCTCGTCGAGAACGACTGGCGCGACTTCGGTGACGTGATCGACGAGACCTATGGCGTCCTCGTTCGCCTCTTCCGGACCCAGGAGTACCTGGGAAGCCAGCCCAACGGACTCACCGCCGTTCCCACCGGGGCGCGTCCCAACGCTTCGATCTACGGTTCGTGGACGTTCTTCCGTTGGCTGGGGGACGCGTACGGAGACGCGGCCTCGGCGCCCCTCGCGGACGGGGACTTCTTCAAGGGGATGAACGACGCCGACGCCCCCAGCGGCATCGACGGGATCACCGAGGCCACCGGACGGACCTGGGAGCAGCTCCTGGAGGAGTTCGTCCAGGCCCTCATGACCAACGGCCTGGACACGCCCCAGCCCGAGCGAGCCATCACGACCTACGACTTCATCAGCGGCCTCGAGCTCTTCTGCTTCGCCGTGGGACCGGGCGAGAACCAATGCCCGGACCAGGACGACTTCCCGGGGGTGTCGGGCTTCTTCCCGTGGCCGGTGACCGCCAGCACGCTGGACGGATCGATGTCGCGCTCCTTCGTGACGGCCGAGTTCGAGGGTAGCGCGGGGCCCGCGGGGATACGCTTCTACGACTTCCGCTCCAACGGTACCGGCCAGGGCGCCGAGATCAACGTGGACGCCCCGGGTCTGAGCCGCGTCATCGTGCGACGCCTCAATTGAGGGGGACGCCCGGGGCGGTCCGCGCGCTGACGGTCGCCGTCGTCCTCCTGGGCACGGCGGCTCAGGGCCTCGTCGCCCAGGGGACGTCCAACTCCGGCCTCGTCGCGGCGCGCGGCACCACCGGAATGGTGAGCAGTGCCCACCCCGCCGCCACCGAGGTGGGGCTCCGCATGCTGGCCCGGGGCGGCACGGCTTTCGACGCCGCCGTGGCCGTGGCGGCCGCGCTGAACGTCGTGGAGCCCATGATGTCCGGGATGGGCGGCTATGGCACCATCCTGGTCTACAGCGCCCGAGAGGAGCGCTCCCGCTTCCTGAACCCCAGTGGGCGCATCCCGAGGGCCGTGGATTCGGACCAGTATCGCGCGCCCACCCCCGGGTACATGGAGAACCGCCGCGGGGCCAAGGCGGTCTCGACGCCGGGCAACGTCAACGCCTGGGCGGCGATGCACGAGGCCTACGGCGCCCTGCCCTGGGAGGATCTGTTCCGACCCGCTATCGCCCTGGCGGAGGAAGGCTTCGTGGTGGACGAGCGGATCGCCGGCCTCATCGCCGAGGCGTTCGACGACTTCCCGGAGCACGCCCGGGCCTTCTACGGACGGGACGGCCGGCCGCTGACGCCGGGCGACCGACTCATCCAGTTGGACCTGGCGCGCTCGTTCGGAGTCGTGGCGGCGGAGGGGCCTGAGGCGTTCCACGGAGGTCGACTGGGCCGCGCCATCGAACAGGCCATGCGGGAGGCGGACGGCTTCCTGCGCCTGGCCGACCTCGAGCAGAACGAGGCGGAGTGGTGGGAGCCCATCACGATCGAGTATCGGGGCCACACCGTGGTCACCGCCCCGCCGCCCGCCAACTCGTTCCCGGCCCTGGTGCGCCTCGGCCTCATGAGCCGCTTCGACGTCGCCTCCATGGGACATAACTCTGCGGACTACCTCCACACCTTCGCGGAGACGACCAAGCACGCA
>DASWKP010000302.1:0-11581 GCA_036396575.1 Longimicrobiales bacterium
GGACCTGGGTCCACAAGGACGGGCTCCTCGCCGTCCACGAAGTAGGCGCTGATGGCGCCCGGTAGGCCGTGATGAACCAGGTCCAGCGGGTGGATATCCACGCCGAGCCTCCGGCGCTCAGCGCTCCTCGATCGGCACGAAGGCGCGTTCGCCTTCGCCCACATAGATCTGCCGGGGCCGGGCGATGGCCTGCTCGCCGTCCTCGAGCATCTCCTGCCACTGGGCCAGCCACCCCACGGTCCGGGGGATGGCGAACAGGACCGGGAACATCTCCACCGGGAAGCCCATGGCCTGGTAGATGATGCCCGAGTAGAAATCCACGTTGGGGTAGAGGTTGCGCTCCACGAAGAAGTCCTCGTTCAGCGCGATGCTCTCGAGCTCCAGGGCGATGTCCAGCAGGGGGCTTCGCCCGGTGATCTCGAAGACCTCTTCCGCCGTGCGCTTGATGATGCTGGCCCGGGGATCGTACGCCTTGTACACCCGGTGCCCGAAGCCCATCAGGCGCTCCTCGCGGTTCTTCACCCCCTCGATGAAAGCCGGGATGTTGTCCACGCTACCGATGCGGTTGAGCATGCGCAGGACCGCCTCGTTCGCGCCGCCGTGCAGGGGGCCGTAGAGGGCGGCCATGGCCCCGGCCAGGGCCGAGTACGGATCGGCGTGGGAGCTGCCGATGACGCGCATCGCGGTCGTCGAGCAGTTCTGTTCGTGATCCGCATGGAGGATGAACAGGATGTCCAACGCCCGCTCGAGAACGGGATGGGGCCGGTACTCCCTCACGCCGATGCGAAACAGCATGTTGAGGAAGTTGGCCGAGTAGGACAGCTCGTTCTCCGGGTAGATGTTGGGCAGCCCGCGATGGTGCCGGTACGCATAGGCCGCCAGCGTGGGCATCTTGGCCACCAGGCGCGTGATCTGCGTCCAGCGCGTCTCCGGATCCAGCACCTCCTTCGCGTCCGGATAGAAGGTGGACAGGGCCGACACGGCGGAGATCATCATCCCCATGGCATGAGCGTCGTAGCGGAACGCGTCCATGAGGTCCATGAGGTTCTCGTGCACGTACGTATGGAACGTGATGTCGCGCACGAAGGCGTCGAGCTCTCCCGACGTCGGCAGCTCACCCTTGAGAATGAGATAGGCCACCTCGAGGAAGGAGGAGCGCTCAGCGAGCTGCTCGATGGGATAGCCGCGGTAACGGAGGATCCCCTTGCCGCCGTCGATGTACGTGATCGTGCTGCGGGTGGAAGCCGTGTTCTTGAAGGCGGGATCGTACGCCATCATCCCGAAGTCGCCGTCCTCGACGCGGATTTCCCTGAGGTCCATGGCCCTGATGACGTCACCCTCCAGGATGCCGACGCCGTACTCGCGTCCCGTTCGGTCGTCCCGGATCGTGAGGGCGGCGCCCTCTCCGTCGCTCTTGTCTGCCATCGGTCTCCTCTTGGGGCCTCTGTGCCGCGGATCTGTGCTGCGGAAGGGGACTCCGTCGGATACCTCGATCCGGACGCGCGGGCTCCTGTCGGATCCGGCCGTCCGGAGATTCCCGAGATCTCCGTTCGGATACGCATCAAGTATACGCCGTCCCGATGCGGCGCCCAAGAGAGCCCAGGCCCGGCCCGGGCCCGGACCCGGGGACGCGCGTCAATCCTCCCTGAGGACCCCGGAGAGATCGAGGCGCGTAGCCCGCAGCGCTGGCGCGACGTTGGCCAGGATGGACACGGATCCCAGGATGCCGACGACGCCTGCGAACGTAATGACGTCCAGCGGATCGACGCCGAGGAGAAAAGCGCCCAGGAACCGGCTCGTCATCACGGCCAGAGCGAGGCCCGCGAGGGCGCCGATGGCGGGCGCGGCCAGCCCCTTGCGGAGCACGTCCCGCAGCACGGCGGGCCTTCCCGCTCCAAGCGCCATGCGGATGGCGATCCCCCGGAGGTTCCTCGTCACCCAAAAGGCGGTGAGCGCGTAGACGCCGATCCCGCCCAGGAGGAGCCCGAACAAGCCCATGATCCCCGTCACCCAGGCGCCCACCCGCTGAGGCAGGACGAAGATCCCCATGGCGGACTCGAGCGAGTTGAGGCTGTGGACGGCGGCGGCGGGATCGAGGCGCGAGGCGAGCGGGCGGATCTCCGTCAGTGGCGCCGCGGATCCGGGGCTGGACCGGACATGGAGGATCATGTCCGTTCGGGGCCGCTGGCCCGCCGGGAAGTACGCGAAGCTGCGGGGTTCCTCGCCGAGGCTACTGTACTTGGCGGTGGCCGCGACTCCGACGACCTCCCACGTAACGAGGTCGTCGGCCGCGCCTATCATCACGTGCCGCCCGAGCGGCGATCGTCCGGGCCACATGCGGTCCGCCAGCGCCTGGTTCACGATCACGACCCGGGGCGACGAGCCGTCGTCCGACGCGGCGAAGTCCCGGCCCTCCAGCAGAGGGATGCCGAGCGTGCGGAGGTAGTCGGGCCCAACGGTCTGGTTGGCCAGGATAAAGCCCTCGGCCCCCTCGGGTGTCTCAACGCCCTCGAAGTTCACCGGCGAGATCTGGGAGAGGCCGCCCAGGGGGAGCTTCGCGGCCAGGCTCGCCGCCTCGACGCCGGGGATCTCGATGGCGCGCCGTCTCAGCTCCGAGAAGAACGACCAGGCTTCTTCGGGGGTGCGTCCCGCCATCTCCAGGTCGACGAAAGCCACGTAGACGCCGTCGGTGTCGAAGCCCGGGTCCAGGGTCTCGGCGGAGACCAGGGCGCGGAGAAAGAGCCCCGATCCGATGAGCAGCACGATGGTCATGGCCATCTGGGTGCCCACGAGGAGGCCCCGCGTTCGATTCCGCGGCGGCGTCCCCGAGCCCACGGCGTCCTTGAGGTCCGAGACCAGGTCCTCCTTCGTGGCCCGAAGGGCCGGTGCCAGCCCGAAGATCACCGCGACGCCGACCACCAGGCCCAGTGAATAGAGCAGGACGGTGCCGTCCGGTGTCACATGCAGATCCAGCCGAAGCCCGGGAAGGGGCGTGACGGGAAGCTGGAAGGCGGAGAGGAGTCCGGTGAGCCAGTAGGTGAGAAGGACTCCGAGGGTTCCCGCCAAGGCGGACAGAACCAGGGACTCGGACATGAGCTGCCGGACGAGCCGGCTCCGAGCCGCGCCCAGGGACAGGCGGATGGCCAACTCCCTCCGCCGGCCGACCGAACGGGACATGAGGAGGCCCGCCACGTTCAGGCAGCTGATGACGAGCAGGAGCCCCACCAGGACCGACAGGATGGCGAAGAAGATCCCGGCCGGTCCCCGCATCGTTCCCGGCACCGGCGCGTAGGCCCGGACCTCGGCCATGTACCGCGGAGGCTCCGCTCCCTCGGCCGCGAGTCGAGCCAGGGCGAGGTCGGTGAGGCGTTGGGCCAGGCCGTCTGGATCCGTGCCCTCGGCCACGCGCCCCACGAGCTCGATGACCGCCGAGCCCACGTTCCGAAGCGACGCGTCGTGGAAGCCCGGCACGGGGGAGCCCAGGGGCATGAAGACCTCGGCCACGGCGGGGGCGACGTGACCGTTGAATCCCTCCTCCGCGACCCCGATCACGGTGGCCGTCTCGCCGTTTACCCGGAGGGTGGCACCCACGGCTCCCGGATCTCCGTCGAACATCCGCATCCACATCTCGTGGCCGATCACCGCGACGGACGCGCCGGACGTCAACGTCCGCTCCGAGGCCGCGAAGAACCGTCCGACGGCGGGTCGCGTGCCCAATACCTCGAAGTAGTTCCCGCTCACCTGAAGTCCCATGACCACCTCGGGCTGGGCCTGCCCGACCGCGACCGCCATCCCCACGATGTCGAACGCCGCCAACGCCTCCAGGCCCGGCGCGTTGTCCCGGAAATGCTCGTACATGGGATAGCTGACCGAGATGAAGCCGGGACCCTGAGAGACCTCCACCAGGGTTCCCGGATCGCGGACTCCCGGCAGCGACCGGAAGAAGATGCCGTTGGCGACGCTGAAGATGGATGTGTTGGCCGCGATGCCCAGGGCCAGCGTCAGCACCGCGAACACGGTAAAGCCCGGGGCTCTCAGGAGGCTCCGCAGCGCCCAGCGGAAGTCGCTCCTGATGTCGTCGATCGTCATGGTTCTTCGCTTCCTCCGATAGATCTGGTTCTGGAATTCCCGGCACGCCCGTTCGATCGTGCCCGCCTCACCGAACGCGGCGCGCGCTCGGGCCCAAGCCTCGTCCCTGGGGACGCCCTGCCCTTCGAGGTCCCGCGCCCTGAGCTCCATGTGGCCGATGAGTTCGTCGTCGACGTCCTGGACGATTCGGCGCCGAGCGCCCCGACCCGGCAGAGGGACCCGCCCGGGGATGCGCGGAGTCATGGCGCGCTGGACCCATGAGGGGCCCCGCTCGAGGCGCTCGCCCGCTCGTTCAATCAGGCCTCGGTCGCGTCAAGGATGTCGGTCACGGCCGTGGAGGAGCGCTTCCATCGCTCGACCTCGTCCAGGAGATACGCGCGGCCGGAGCCCGTCAACGCGTAGAACTTGGCCCTCCGGCCCGTGTCGTTCCTGCCCCAGTGTGCCTCCAGAAGTCCGTCCCTCTCCAGCCGGTGGAGCGCCGGGTAGAGAACGCCTTCCTCAACCTGCAGGAGGTCGCCCGTGCGTTCCCTGATCCAGGCGGCCACCGCGTACCCGTGCAGGGGCCCCCAGCTCAGAGCCTTGAGGATGAGGGGCGCGAGCGTTCCCCGGATGAGGGGATCCCTGGACTCCGTCACGTCGACCGTCCTCCGGTCTTCGGGTATACCTATGAAATCTAGGTATGACTACGGGGGTGCGACTCCCGGGGTTTCACGCGGGTGGGAGAGCCAGCGGAGGGAGAAGCGGAGCGGCGCGGACCCGGGTCAGCGCCACGGTGCGGGAGAACAGTGCCGGGGGCGGGACTCGAACCCGCAAAGGTGTGAACCCGCGCGATTTTGAGTCGCGTGCGTTTGCCAGTTTCGCCACCCCGGCGTCACGTCCTGGGACGCCCGCCAAGGTAACCGGGCATACGGCGGGCTGGAAGTGAGCGGAGCCTTCAGTTCCGACTGACGAAGAACGTACTGGCGATGATGACGAGGGCGCCCACGACGGACCAGCCGTCCGGGACGTCCCCGAAGACGAGCGCTCCCCACAGAGCCGCGAATACGATCTGGATGTATCCGACCGTCATGGCCCGACCGGCGCGCTCGCTCCGGAGGCCCCGGATGAGGCAGAGCTGCCCCAGGTGGGTGGCAACGCCCACGCCCAACAGGAGGAGCAGCTCCATGGGCGTCGGCGTGGTCCACACCGGGATCACGGCCGGGATCGCCCCGAGCCCGCTCACCGTGGCGAAGTAGAACACGATGACCATGGCCCGCTCGTTGCGGAGGCGTCGCACCGTCGTGTAGGCGCCCGCGCTCACCATGGCCCCCCCGAGGGCGATCAAAACCGTGGTCGCCTCCAGGGAGGAGGCCGAGCCACCGAAGAGGAACGCTGGGCGAGCCACGAGGGCGACGCCGCACAGGCTCAGAGCAGCCAGGAGCATCTCCCGGCCCCTGAGGCTCTCTCCCAGCGCCACGGCGGCGATGAGGGCCGTGAAGACGGGACTCGTGAAGTGGATGACCGTCGCTTCCGCCAGGGGCAGATGGATGACGGCGTAGAAGAAGCAGGTAAGGGCCACGAAGCCCAGGACGCCCCGCAGGAGAAGCAGGCGTGGCTCCCTGCCCCGGAAGTCGCCGCCCGTGGCCACGATGGCCCCCGCGGAAAGGCCGGCCATCACCATGGATCGGGCCAGGACGATCTCCATGGTGGGTAGGGTCCCCCCGGCCAGCTTCACCAACAGGCTCATGATGGAGAAGAAGAAGGCTCCAGCCGCGATGTAGCGGAGACCCAGTGGAAGGGACGTCAGCGCGTGACCTCCACCCGGGCCGCGATCACCCGGTCGCCCACGCGGATCCGGTCCACGACATCCATTCCCTCGATCACCCATCCGAACGCCGAATACGCGGCGTCCAGGTGTGGCTGCATCGTGTGCGTGATGAAGAACTGGGAGCCCTCCGAGTCCTTCTCCGCGGTGCGGGCCATGCCGATGACTCCCCGGACGTACGGGATGCGGGTCAGCTCGCCAAGGAGGCGGACCGGCGGACCGCCCGGGTCGTTCCCGAGGCTCAGGTCACCGGCCTGGGCCACGAAGTTGCCGATGACACGGTGGAACGGCACGCCATCGTATCGACCGCTCTCGGCCAATCCCGTGATGACCTGGACCGTCAGCGGAGCCTCCTCGGTCGCCAGGGCCAGCACAACCGTGCCGCGTTCCGTCTCCAGGACCAGGCGCGGAAACGCCCCCAGCGCGCGAAGCCGGCTCCAGTCGGGCGAGGGTGGCACGGCTGGGCGGCGGAGGCGTGTGGCCGCAGGCGCCGCTGCCTCAGGCGACACCGCTATGCCGCCGGGTGCCACGTCCGGGGAGCCGCCATCCCCGTCCGTCGACGCGAAAGCCGGGTCCGCGAGAACGTCGCCGATGTCGTCCCGCAACACCGGGTTCCCGACCTCGACGAGCTCCCTGAACAGCTCGTGGTAGATCGATCTCACCTCGACCCGGCTCCGGTCCGCGCGCCAGCGGCCCTCCAGCTCCCGGTACGCGGCCCGGGCGATCTGCGCGCGGGGAGAGCCCGCCAGCCTCGCCAGCTCGCGAACGGCCTCCTCACCGGCGAGGTACCCGAGGACGCGCAGAGCCGCCGCCATGCGGGAGGCGTTGGCCACGTCCA
The DNA here is from genome assembly GCA_036396575.1 of Longimicrobiales bacterium. Classification (GTDB taxonomy): domain Bacteria; phylum Gemmatimonadota; class Gemmatimonadetes; order Longimicrobiales; family Gaopeijiaceae; genus DASWKP01. The sequence continues at coordinate 6,732 of DASWKP010000302.1, forward strand.
GCTCGCGGAGCCAGGGGACGACGACGTCGCTTCGGCCCGTTCGGGCCATGAGCGCCATGATGGGCGTGGCCGACTGCCAGTCCTCGGGATGGTCCCCGACGTGGCCGAGAAGGGCCTCCTGGATGCTCTCCGGCCGGGGCTGGGCCGCGAGGAACTCCGCCGCGCTCGTGCTCACTTGGATGGAGGGGTCCGCCAGGGCCGAGAGCACCGCTGCGACGACATCCGGATCGTGGCCGGACGCGTCTCGGCCGATCGCCTCCACGGCCACCTGCCGACTCCGCCAATCGGGGCTGTTCGCGAGCCATTCGAGGTACATCGGCTCGGCCGACCCGTCGTCGCTGGTGCCGAGGGCCTTCAGGAGGTGTGCGCCCGCTCCGTCATCGACGGCGTAGCTGGAGAGCGCGAGGCGAACATCCTGGTGTCGGGCGTCCCAGAAGCGGCCTGCCCCAGCGCGGCCGAACGCCCACGCGGAGTTCCGGCGAACGTCACCGTCGGCATGGGCCAGCGACCTCACCAGACGATCGAGAGCTTCGTCGGAAGGCACGCCCCGCACGAGGGCTCGACCCAGAGCCAGCACCAGGTCCGCCTCCCGGTCGGGATCGACCACCCTGGCCAGGCGATCGATCTGGGAGAGACCACCTATCTTGCCCAGGGCCTCGATCATGGCGCGCCGGCTGGCCGGGTCCGTCTCTTCGGTGAGAGCCCGGGCCAGAGCGGGCCCGCTGGCGGAGGCGGACAGCGCCGAGTCCGATATCTGACCGAGGGCGAAGGCGGCGTCCGTCCGCACCGCCGCCACGGGGTCTTCCAGGGCCCGGACCAGCCTCGGGACGGCGGAGGCGTCCTGCACCGAGCCCAGGGCGTAGGCGGCTCGGGCCCGAACCCTCGGCCGGGGATGGCTGAGCAGACGGGCCAGGCTAGGGCCGTCCCTCCGGACCTGCAGCTCCACGATCTCCTGGAGTTCGCGGTCGTCCAGCAGCCCGTCGTGAGGCCGGCCCGGCGGCTGGCTCCGGGGCACGAAGGCGTCGGGCACCCCGCAGGCCGTCGCCGACGCGGCGAACAGGGCCAGGGCCACCAGGGCCACGGCCCGCAGGTTTGCCACGGCCCCCAGCCTTGCCACGGCAATCGGGGCGAGGTCACCGCGCGGTCCGATCGGTCGGTCGTGTGTGCCGTTCATTGCGTCCGTCCGTCCGGAGCCCCTTGCGGGATAGGTGAAACCCTTATTTTCGTGGTCATCCCGGGTCCGTTCAAGGACGCCGGCCCTCCCCAACGCCAGGACCGAGATGACCAGCCCATCCAGAGTCGTGTTGGTGACCGGCGGAAGTTCCGGCATCGGCCGGGCCACGGCCCTGGCCTTCGCCAGCCGAGGCGCCCGTGTCGTCGTGGCATCGAGATCCCGGGACCGCGCCCTGTCGGTGGTCCGCGCGCTGGAGCTGGCCGGAGGGGACGGCTACTTCATCCCCGCGGACGTGAGCATCGAGTCGGCCGTGGAAGCCATGGTGGCGGAGACCATGGAGCTGTACGGCCGCCTCGACGTCGCCGTCAACTGCGCCGCCCTGACCGATCCGGTTCTGGCGCCCACCGCGGAGCTCGACGAGGCCGAATTCGACCAGATGATCGCGGTGACCCTCAAGGGCGTGTGGCTGTGCATGAAGCACGAGTTGAAGGCGATGGTGGCCGGAAAGGGCGGTGCCATCGTGAACCTCGCCAGCGCCAACGGGCTCCACGGCACGCCCGGGGCATCCCACTACGCGGCGGCGAAGCACGGCGTGTTGGGCCTCACCAAGACGGCCGCGCTGGAGTATGCCGAGCGCGGTATCCGCATCAACGCCCTGTGCCCGGGGCCCACGGACACACCCCTGCTGCGACGCATGATCGCCGTTCGGGAGGAGGATGCCGGCGAGGACGACATGGCCGAGACCCTCGCCCGGCGGACGCCCATGAAGCGTCTGGCCCAACCCGAGGAGGTGGCCTCCGCCATCCTGTGGCTGTGCAGCCCCGACGCCTCCTACGTCACCGGCACCTTTCTGCGGGTCGACGGAGGCCTGGCCGCGGGCATACTGTAGTGAATACCCGGACTCGGAGCCCCGCTCAGAACGCCGCGTCCAGGTAGAAGTCCACTCGAGTGCCCCGGGGCGCCCTCAGGCCTCGGGAGACGTCCAGGCGAATCAGGCCGTCCAGGACGCTGGCCCCGACGCCCACCGAGTACAGCACGTCGTCGAAGTGAAACCCGCTCGGCCGTTCGCCCACCCAGCCCGCGTCCGAGAACAGCGCGACGGATGCGGCCGGGAGCCCTCTGGCGACCTCGGCGCGGGCCCTCGTGAAGGCGCGTCCGTGACGGATCGAGGCGGGGTAGCCGCGGAGGGTTCCGGTGCTTCCGAGATACCACTCCCGCTGAATGGGCACGCTCCCCCAACTCCTGCCTCCCTCCCCTTCCAGCGCTATGCGGTAGTGGCCGCCCCGGACCTGGAAGGGAATGACGCCCGCCAGCATCAGACTGGCCCTGGAGAAGTCCCCGGTTTCGCTGCCGTCGGCCACCTGACCGTACAGCTCCATCCCGACCTGGGGTGCGAGCGGATCGGTTCCCCGCCAGGGCCGGAAGAGGACTTCGAGCCCCACCTCGTCCTGCTCCAGGGCCGCCACGTTGTCCCGGAACACCCAGGCGCCATCGAAGGCGTGGGCCAGGGTGAAGTCGGTCTCCTTGCGGACGGCCTCGTGCCGCTCCCCGTACAGACGCACGCGGAAAGACTCCATGCTGGCGGAAGGCGGGCTCCATGTGAAGTCGGCGCCCGTGGCCATGAAGTACTCCCCGTCGTCACGACCGAAGAGCAGTGCCATGGCGGAGTTTCCGATCTCGAGGTGTCCCCCGTCCCGCTCCACCGTCGCCAGCGTCCGGTACGCGCCCAACTCGAGGCGATGCCTCAGGGACTCCCGGGTCAGGGAGGCCCGGGCCTTGGGCTCGAGGTCCGCGATGCCCAGGAACGGCTCCAGGGTGCCGGACAGAGGACCGACGGGGCTACCGAAACGGGCTTGCAGGCGGGCGCCCAGCGCCGGGCCCTCCACTCGGTTGTACCGGATGAGATCGGGGCGCTGAAGCCCCCAATTGGCGGCCCAGGCCGTACGGGTGGGTCCAGGTAGATCGAGGTCGGCGAGGCCTTCGAACATGGTTCGGAGCTCAGCTTCCGACGTGAACCCCGGCGCGTCCTCCCAGACCGGCGGGGGGAGGTCGGGGCTGTCGAGCAGCACGGAGGGATCTTCCGGACCGATGTAGCGGCTCCTCCGTCCGGAACTCGCGCCGCTCGCGGCGTAGCGTGTACCCCCTTCGCTGGCGAGCTGGGCCAGGTAAGCCATGGCCTCGGCCCGGGTCTCGAAGTGGCGCTCCTCGGTGACTCCCACCGGGTTCCGGCCGGCCTCCTCGGCCGCCAGGTCGTTCTCGGTCACGACCGACTCGATGCGGTAGCTCATGTCGAAAGTCGTCGGGAACTTGAGAATCCCCGCCGTCGCCGTGCCTTCCATGCGCATCGCGCGCGGAAGCCAGATCTCGAAGTCCCACAGCGCGTAGTCCACCGAGATGATGCCCAGCTCGAACGTGAAGGGCTTCAGCAATCCGGGAACCCACTTGAGACCGTCCTCCGCCTCTTCCTCGAAGTCCGGCAGGTCCCGAAAGGCGTCGAAGACGTCGGACAGACGGTAGACCGCGCGGACCAGGGCTCCGGTCTCGGGCTCGATCCACAGGGAGCCCATGATGCGGTGCACGTCCTGGCTCCGGGGGACGACCCGAAGCTCCGTCACTGAGAGGCTGCGCCCGTCGGGGAAGGTCAACGTCAGGGTGTCTCCCGACGAGAACCGGTAGTCGGCCGTCGCCCCCGCCCCGAGCGGGTGGGACACCCAGAAGTCGTCCCCCTCGGGGTCGCCCCATTCGTCGTCGCTCCGCGAGGCGAACCCGAACAGGAGGCGGTCGCCCGTGGGATCGAAGGCATCGGCGAACCGGTCGTCGAAGGAGCCCCCGCGCTCGTCGTCGTCCAGCGTCACTCCCGCGGGGGTCTGCTCCCTCAGCCCCAGCATCTGGACCAGGGTCTCACCGTCCCGGTCCCAGAATACCCGGCCCGCCGACTCGCTCCGGTACAGGGTCCGGTCCTTCAGGGGCGTGCGCATGGCGGCCGCGATGCGTTGCTGCACCAGCGCCGTGTAGCGGACCACCGACTCGTCGATGCTCTCCCAGTTGGCGCGGGCGGCGCGATGGAGAACGGCGGCGGTGGGGTCCAGATACGCGTCGGGCGGCTCCGCGTCCTGCCCGGACACGGCGACCGGCAGCGCCGCGAGGAGCGGGAGCAGACCGAGGATCAGCCGGCTTCCCAGGCTGCGGGCGTCGTGGCGCATGGAGTCAGGATCCCTGGAAGAGGACTTCGGAGAAATCATACCAGTCCACCAGGACGCGAGATCCGTCGTCCAGCTCGATGAGGATACCCTTGTTGTTCCGGTCCACGTCGTTCGAGCCCTCCATCTCCAGCACGCGGCCGTCCCGCAGCGTCACCTCCGCGCTTCGGTTCGATCGCTTCGCGATGCGGGACACCAGGCCCAGTTCCACGTCGTAGACGACGCCGCGAAACTCGCCGTCCAGGATCTCCCAGGAGTATTCCTCGTCGTTGTCCCACCGGATCCATCCGGTATGACTGTCGCCCATTTCGGTGCGGACGGTGCCCCTCAGGCGGCTGCCGCCGTCGAAGTCGTCGTATCCGGTCGCTTCCCGGGGCGCGTGGAACCGGAGCGCCTCGAACTCGCCCCACCGGACCTGGACCTGCCCCAGGCCCGGATCGGATACCTGAATCCCGCGATTGTCGCTGTCGACGTCG
>DASWKP010000303.1:0-19788 GCA_036396575.1 Longimicrobiales bacterium
GGAGCTGTGTCGGGAACGCATGGGGGACGGGGGCGCGGCCCGGCGCCTGGCGCGGGTCTTCCAACTCGTCTTCGTCGGAGCCCAGCACCTGGAGCCTCCTCTGGAGGGACCGGAGCTCTACGCCACCTTCCAGGCCCTGGATCCCCTCTTCGGCCTCACGGGGGGGAGCGGCTGAGGACGATCCTCGTCAGGACAGCACGGGAAGGGCCACACCGGGAGGTCCCCCCTCCCGCACGACGCCCTCCACCCTGGGCGGCACATAGGAGCAATAGGGCTCCGCGGCCATGTAGTTGCCGGTCACCCAATACGCGCGGGCCCGGCTGCCGGCGCAGATGGGCAGGAACTCGCAGCGCTGGCATTTGCCCGTGATCTGGCTCCTGTCCCGGAGCCGCTTGAAGAGCGGATGCCGGCGGTAGACCTCCACCAGGTCGTCCGTCCGGACGTTGCCCGCCTTGAGGGGCAGGAAGCCGGAGGGAAAGATCTCCCCCAGGTGGCTCACGAACAGGAAGCCGTCGCCGTCGTTGACGCCCCGGGCCCGCCCGATGCCGTCGCCGGCCTCCGGGGATACCGCCAGGGGATCGTCGGCGTCTCCGGGAGTGATGCCCCGCTCCTCCCGTTGCCTCTGGATCACCACCCGCTGGTAGTGGGGTGCCGCCGTGGCCTTGATGTCGAACGGGGCGCTCCGAGACAGGTCGTAGAGCCGGTCGAAGACGGCCTCGAACTCCTTGGCGCTCGCCATGTCGTCGCGCTTCGCCCGGCCCATGGGGATGAGGAAGAAGACCTCCCAGAAGACGATGCCCAGCTCGCCCATCAGGTCGCACAGGGCGTCCAGGTCGTGGAGGTTGTGCCGCGCGATGACGGTGTTGACCTGGGTGCTGATCCCCAGGTCCCGGGAGGTTTGCAGGATCCTCAGCCCATGGGCGAACGACCCCTCCACCTGGCGGAACTCGTCGTGGATTTCCGGGCAGGAGCCGTCCAGGCTCACCGCCACCCGGGCCAGGCCCGCGTCCCTGAGCTCGGCGAGCTTCTCCGTGGTCGCCAGGGACGTCGTGGCCGGTGTGGCCGCCATGCGGAGACCCAGATCCGAGCCGTAACGGACCAGCTCCACGAGGTCGGGCCGCTTGAGGGCGTCGCCTCCGCTGAAGACGAAGATGATGGGCCCGAAGCGCCGGACGTCATCGAGCAGCTTCCTGGCCTCGTCGGTGCTCAGCTCCCGGGGGTCCCGCTCCGGGATGGCCTCGGCCCGGCAGTGCTTGCACGCCAGGTCGCACGCCCGGGTGGTCTCCCAGATCACCAGGAAGGGCGATTGGTCGAAGTCCAGGCGGGCCCAGGGGGGCATGCTCCCCGCCGTCCCAGGTCGCTGGCCAGGTCGCTGGCCAGGTCGCTGGCCGCGTCCGTGGCCGTTCTCCCGGGACTGGCCACCCGGGTGGCCAGTCCGGCCGTCCGCCGACCCGCCGATTCCACCACTCAGACCGCTGGGATGAATCACACTCCCTCCATGTCCGCGTTTCCCGATGTCGAATGGTAGGCGAGGGGGGGGACGGGGGCTGTGGGGAGGTTCAAGACACGTCTTGTCGGGAAGTAGCCTACACCTGGTTCCGGGCCCGCGAGCGGCAGGAGGCGGTAGGGGAAGTCCCTACGCCGCGGACCGGCTCTCCCCGACAGACGGGGGCTGAGAATGAGTTTTAACTTCGTGCCGGAGGACTGAGACGGCGCCGGCAGGCGCCCACCCCTAGCCGAGGGGACGCGAGACGTGACACCCACCCAGGCGGGACCGACCCCGAGGACGCGGGGCGCCGAGGGGGCGAGCACCGTGGACGGCGTGCCGGGTGCCGAGCCGGGGCTGGCCTCGTGGGCCGGAGGATCCACGTCGTTCTCGCGGCCTCCGCCCCGGATCGAAGACGAAGCCCGGCGGCTTCGCGTGGCCCTGGTGGGCGCGCCGAACGTGGGCAAGAGCGCTCTTTTCAACCGTCTCACCGGCACATACGTCCACGTCTCCAACTACCCGGGAACGTCGGTCGAAGTGACGTGGGCCAGAGGCACGATCCAGGACCACCCGGCCGAGATCATGGACACACCGGGCCTGTACGCCCTCCTCCCCACCACGGAGGAGGAGCGGGTGTCCCAGGAAGTCGTGCTGTCCGGGAGGCCGGACGTCCTGGTCCATGTGGCCGACGCCAAGAGCCTGGAGCGGATGCTGCCGCTGACCCTCCAGCTCCTCGAGATCGGGCGCCCCCTCGTGCTGGCCCTGAACATGATGGACGAGGCCCGCCGCCTCGGGTTGGAGGTGGACGCTCCGGAGCTCGGAAGGCGCCTGGGCCTGCCGGTGGTGCCGATCACGGCCATAACCGGCGAGGGTGTCGAAGCGTTGGGCGAGGCGATCCTGGCCGCGGCCCGGACGGGGCCGGTGGCGCCTCCGGCGATCTACGGAGACGGCGTGGCGGATGCCGTCGAGCGAGTGAGGACCGCTCTTCAGGGCTCGTACCCGGTATCCCGCGACGTGATGGCGGCGCTCCTACTCCAGGAGGATGTGGAGGCCGGCGCCATGGCCGCCGCCGCCGAGCCCGACGGAGGTGACACGATTCGCGCCCTGACCCGGGCCGCCACCGCCCAGCTCAGCACCGCCCCCGTCTACCGAATGGCCTACGAGCGGCGCAAGGTGGCCGAGGACCTCCTGGACGGGGTGCTCCGCCTGCCGCCGAACGGCGGGCGGCCGGTCGCGGAGCGTCTGGGGCGGTGGCTGGCCCGCCCCTTCCCGGGCATCCCCATTCTCCTGGCCGTCCTCTACCTGGGTCTGTACCAGTTCGTAGGCGTCTTCGGGGCCGGGACGGTCGTGGATTGGATCGAGACATCGCTGTTCGAGGCTCGGATCAACCCGCTGTTCGAGCGCCTCTTCGCCGGCATTCCCTGGGAGCCGTTCCGCTCCCTGTACGTGGGCGAGTACGGGCTCCTCACCCTCGGCCTGCGTTACGCGGTCGCCATCATCCTGCCCGTCGTGGGGGCCTTCTTCCTCTTCTTCAGCGTCGTGGAGGACAGCGGGTACTTCCCCCGCCTGGCCCTCCTGGTGGACCGGGTGTTCAAGCGGATCGGCCTCTCGGGTCGGGCCGTCATCCCAATGGTCCTCGGCTTTGCCTGTGACACCATGGCCACCATGGTCACCCGCACGCTGGAGACCCGGCGGGAACGCATCCTGGCCACCCTGCTCCTGGCGCTGGCCATCCCGTGCTCGGCGCAGCTCGGCGTCATCCTGGCCATCCTGTCCGGGCAACCGGCGGCGCTGGCCGTGTGGGCGCTCTCCCTCGTCGCGATCTTCCTCCTGGTCGGAGCCATCACGGCTCGCCTCATGCCGGGCCAGGCGGCCACCTTCCACATGGAGCTGCCTCCCCTCCGGTGGCCCCGGCCCTCCAACGTGCTGGTCAAGACCGTCACGCGGATGCACTGGTACTTCCTGGAAGTGCTGCCTCTCTTCCTCCTGGCCAGCATCATCATCTGGTTGGGCTCCATTACGGGCCTTCTGGCCCGGGCCGTCGCGGCCATGGGTCCGGTGGTGACCTGGCTGGGCCTCCCCGTGGAAACGTCGCGGGTCTTTCTCTTCGGCTTCTTCCGGAGGGACTACGGCGCCGCCGGGCTGTACGACCTGAACCAGTCCGGAGCCCTGGACGCGGCCCAGCTCACCGTGGCGGCCGTAACGCTCACGCTCTTCGTCCCCTGCGTGGCGCAGTTCCTGATGATGATCCGGGAGAGGGGTTGGAAGGTGGCACTTGGCATGTTCGCATTCATCACGCCGTTCGCCTTCGGCGCCGGCTGGGTGCTCAACCACATCCTGCGGGGGCTCGGATGGTGACGCGTTGTGGTCTGTGTAGCGCGGAGTTCGACGAGGACCGGAGCCAGCCCACGTGCAAGGCGTGCCCGCTGGGAGACGGATGCGGGTTGATCCGCTGCCCCCACTGCGGGTACGAGAACCCGTCGACGCCGGCCTGGCTGTCGACCCTCCTGGCGCGGCTCCGGACCCCGGCGCCGCCCTCGACCAGACCGACCGCGGACACGGGAGAGGCCGCATGATGCTCGTGCGACGGATCTGGGACGGGCTCCGACGCGTAGGGAGCTCGGCGTGGGACGACCAGTGCGTGTCGGGTGCCCCGGTCCGCGAGGTGGACTGGTGCGACGCGCTGGCGTGTCCGACGATCCGGCTTCACGAGGCCCCGGAGGGCAGCCACACCGTGCTGTCCTGTCTGGAGAAGCCCGACAGCGACGCGGCCCGCAAGCTCGCCGCCCTGGGGCTCCTCCCGGGCACGAAGCTCCACCTGGTCCAGAAATTCCCGGCCTACGTGGTGCGCCTGGGCTACGCCGAGCTGGCCCTGGACCGGGAGCTCGCGGGCCACGTGCGGGTCCACGTGGTCGGCTGACGCGGGGTCGTCTTTTCCGCGATCCGCCGGGACGGCCTCGACGCCCTCGACGGAACCGAACTTCCGGACGGGACGCTCGACTCGGGTCAGTACCGGTACCGCTCCGGTTTGTACGGCCCCTCCTCGGGCACGCCGAGGTAGTCCGCCTGCTCCCTCGTGAGCTCGGTCAGCCGCACCCCCAGCTTGTCCAGGTGCAGGCGGGCCACCTTCTCGTCCAGCCGCTTGGGTAGGACGTAGACCTTCTTGTCGTAGGCGTCCGGGTTGGTGGCGAGCTCCACCTGGGCCATGACCTGGTTGGTGAAGCTGGCGCTCATGACGAAGCTCGGATGGCCGGTGGCGCAGCCCAGGTTCAGGAGGCGTCCCTCGGCCAGCACGAGGATGGCGTGGCCGTCGGGGAACACCCACTCGTCGTACTGAGGCTTGATGTTCACGCGCTGGATGCCGGGGATCCTCTTGAGGCCGGCCATGTCGATCTCGTTGTCGAAGTGGCCGATGTTGCCCACGATGGCCTGGTCCTTCATGCGGCTCATGTGGTCCGCGGTGATGACGTCCCGGTTGCCCGTCGCGGTGATGAAGATGTCGGCGGTCGCCAGGACGTCCACCAGGCGCTTCACCTCGAACCCTTCCATGGCCGCCTGCAGGGCGCAGATGGGGTCGATCTCCGTGATCACGACCCGCGCGCCCTGGCCCTTGAGGGCCTGCGCGCACCCCTTGCCGACCTCACCGTATCCGCACACGACGGCCACCTTGCCCGAGATCATGACGTCGGAGGCCCGGTTCAGGCCGTCGATGACCGAGTGCCGGCAGCCGTAGATGTTGTCGAACTTGGACTTGGTCACCGAGTCGTTGACGTTGATGGCGGGGAAGAGCAGGGTGCCGTTCCTCTCCATCTCGTAGAGTCGGTGGACGCCCGTGGTCGTTTCTTCGCTCACGCCCCGCACGGAGGACGCCAGCCGGGTCCACTTCCCGGCATCCGCCTCGCGCGTGCTACGGAGCAGGTCCAGGATCACGCCCCACTCCTCGGGCTCCGCCTCGGCGTTGAAGTCCGGCACCCGGCCGGCACTCTCGAACTCCACGCCCTTGTGGAGCAGGAGCGTCGCGTCCCCACCGTCGTCGACGATGAGGTCCGGACCCGAGCCGTCGGGCCAGGTGAGGGCCTGGTCGGTACACCACCAGTACTCCTCGAGCGTCTCGCCCTTCCACGCGAACACGGCGATGCCCTTCGGATCGTCGGGAGTGCCGTCCGGCCCCACGGCCACGGCGGCCGCGGCGTGATCCTGGGTGGAGAAGATGTTGCACGAGACCCAACGCACGTTGGCGCCCAGCTCCACCAGGGTCTCGATGAGCACGGCGGTCTGGACGGTCATGTGGAGCGAGCCCATCACGTTGAGCCCGGCGAGGGGCTTCGAGGGCCCGTACTCGGTGCGGGCGGCCATGAGGCCGGGCATCTCCTTCTCGGCCAGGCGGATCTCCTTGCGCCCCCACTCGTGCAGGTCGAGGTCCGCCACGCGGAAGGCAGGGCGCTCGCCCTCCCGCTGATCCATCCGTCCCTCGTTCATCACGGCCGTGTCCATCGGGTCACTCCTCGCGTTGCGAAAACAGGTTGTCGACGCGTCCCGACGCGGGTCGTCGTCAGCGTCAGCTTGGTCCCGGCGCGGTCCTCGCCGTCGCCACGAACAGCAGGGGTCCCCGGGCATCGAGGTCGGGGGACAGGGCGCGCAGCCGGACGTCCCGAAAGCCGGCGTGCCCGAGCCATTGCCGGAGATCCGGCTCGTCGAACCCCGGCCACAGGTGCCCCATCTCCTCTCGGTACTCCGCCCTTCCGTGGGCCTTCATGTCCACCAGGACCAGACGGCCTCCCGGCCTCAGCACCCGGGCCATCTCCTCCAGGGCCCGCCAGGGCTCCACGACGTAGTGGAGCACGAGGGACGCCACGGCCAGGTCGGCTTCGCCATCCTCGAGGGGGAGGTGCTCCAGCTCGCCCTGCCGGAGATCCACGTTGTCCAGGCCCTCCACGCGGAGCCGCGCCGCCGCCAGCATCTCCGCGGACCGGTCGACGGCCACCACGCGCCTGGCGAAAGGGGCCAGAGCGGCGGAGAGCTGGCCCGTTCCGGAGCCAAGATCCGCCACCACCCATCCCGGCTCCACGAGGCCGAAGAGCGGGAGGAGGTCGGCTCGGCGTCCGTACAACCCGGTCCGGACCTCCTCCCAGCGGTCGGCCGACGCGGAGAAGAACTCCCGGGACCGGTCCACGCGGCCCCGCAGGACGCCGTGGGCCCTCTCCACGTCCATGGCCCGGAAGTCACGCCCCTCCATGTCGGATCGCACGAGGGTCCACAGGCTGAGGGCGTCCGCGTCGACCTCCGGGCTCATCCGGTAGTAATGGCTGGTCCCGTCCGATCTGGACGTGACCCAGCCGTCGTTGGCCAGGACCTTGAGGTGCCGGCTCACGGTGGACTGGGGGAGCTGGAGGATCTGCCGCAACTCGCCTACGGCGAACTCCCGCTCCTCCAGCAGGGCGAGCAGCCGGCTACGGGTTGGATCACCCAATGTGCCGAGCCGCTCGAAGACCGGAGGCGCGATGGTATCATTCATATATCCGGATGGAAGGATATATCGAGCGTGTTCCCCGGGCAAGAGGGGCGTCGGAGGTTGACGCCACACCCGCCGACAGGCTTCATTCCGGGGTCAGGAAGCCGGCCCCAACCCGACGGAGAGTCCGTGTCCCATAAGACGCCCGCGCCGATGTCCGTCCCCTTCGAGGAGGACTTCCACGACGACATCGTCTACCCGGCGACGGTCCCGTTCGTACTCTTCCACGTGGCGTGCCTGGGCGTGTTCTGGACCGGCGTGTCCGCGGCGACCCTGGCGGGGGCCGCCATCCTGTACGTCGTGCGCATGTGGGCAGTCACGGCCGGGTATCACCGGTACTTCTCCCACCGGTCGTACAGGACCAGCCGGGCCTTCCAGTTCTTCCTCGCCTTCCTGGGGCAGACGTCGGGCCAACGGGGCGTGGTGTGGTGGGCGGCCATCCACCGCCACCATCACCTGCACTCCGACACCCCGGAGGACATCCACTCTCCCCGTCACATGGGCTTCTTCCACTCCCACGTGGGGTGGATCTTCCGGCCCAGGCGTTTTCACGCGGACTACGAGACCGTTTCCGACCTGACTCGCTTTCCGGAGCTCATGTGGCTGGACCGCCAGCCCTACCTTCCGGTGACGCTCCTGGGCATCGCGGTTTTCCTCGTGGGGGGCTGGCAGGCCCTCTTCGTCTCCTTCGTCCTGGGCACGGTCGTCCTCTACCACTGTGTGTTCTTCATAAACTCCCTCGCGCACGTCATGGGAAGCCAGCGCTACATCACGGGGGACGACTCGAGGAACAACTGGTGGCTGGCGATCATCACGCTGGGAGAGGGCTGGCACAACAACCACCATTTCTACCAGAGCGCCACCGCCCAGGGCTGGCGCTGGTACGAGATCGACATCTCCTACTACGCGCTCAAGGCGCTGTCGTGGGTCGGGCTGGTCTGGGACCTGCGGGCTCCGCCGGAGAAGGTGGTCCAGGGTGCCCAGCCCCTGGGACGTAAGGTGATCGAGAAGGTGGCGCACCAGCTCGCGTGGTCGTTCCCGGTGGACGGAATCGCCGCTCAGGTCCGGGACGCCTGGGACGACCTGCCGTCCCTGGGCGAGATCAGGGCCCGGCTGCGGGCCGCGGTGGCGGAGCGCACGGCGGGTCAGGGAGAGGATCTGGTCCGTCGAATCCGGGAGGCCAGGGTGGACCTCGCGCAATGGCTCGACTCGGCCACGCGGCCCCACGTCCCCACGGTCGAGGATCTCCGGGACCGCGCTCGGGAGATGTTCGCCGATACCCCTTCGGTCGACGACATCGCCCGCCGCGCACGAGAGATCCTCCTCCACGCGGTTGAGAGCCGAATCATCGAGGAGGCCCTGGAAGGGGCGTGACCGCGCCCACGTGACCGCGCCCACGTCTTGCCCCGACGGCCAGCCCGGGGCATTCTAGCGGGTCCCTTCGGCCGGCGTGGGACGTCCCCGCGCCGGCCGAGGCACATTCCGGTGGGCAGTGTCCGACCTCACTCGGACTTCCCTCGACGCCGCGGACCCTCAGGACCAGGGCTAGGAACGCTATGGAATGGCTACAGGCGGTCATCGACTTCCTCAACACCTGGGTGGTGGAGATCGGCATTCCCTTCGGGGAGGAGACGATCCCCATCATGGTGCTCGTCCTCATCGGGACGGGTCTCTTCCTCACGGTGCGCACGGGCTTCGTCCAGATCCGGCGGCTCGGTCACGGCTTTGCCGTGGCCACCGGCAAGTACGACGACCCCAATGAGCCCGGCGACGTCTCCCACTTCCAGGCCCTCACGACGGCCCTGTCGGCCACGGTCGGCATCGGTAACATCGCCGGCGCGGCGATCGCCATCCACTTCGGGGGACCCGGGGCGCTGTTCTGGATGTGGGTGACCGCCGCGGTGGGAATGGCGACCAAGTACTCCGAGGTGACGCTGGCCCAGAAGTACCGGGAGGTGGGTCCGGACACCGATCCCCACGCGTGGGAAGGGTCGGTGTCCGGTGGTCCCATGTACTACATCGAACGGGGGCTGGGTCCCCACTGGAAGCCCGTGGCGGTCTTCTTCGCGGTCCTCCTGGGGATCACGGCGTTCTTCACGGGCAACGCGGTTCAGGCCAACACCGTGGCGGACACGCTCCTGACGCAGTTCAGCATCCCCATGTGGGTGAGTGGCCTGGCGACGGCGGGGGTGGTGGCGCTCGTGATCCTGGGGGGCATCACGCGCATCGGGCGGGTGACGTCCATCCTGGCTCCGCTCATGGCCCTCATCTACGTCCTCGGGGCCGTCGTGATCATCCTGCTCAACGCCGGTCAGATCTTCCCGAGCTTCATGCTGATCTTCACCCAGGCGTGGAACCCCGAGGCCGGCATCGCCGGAGCGGGCGTCGGCGCCTTCCTCGTGACGATGATGTGGGGGGTGCGCCGGGGCCTGTTCTCCAACGAGGCGGGCCAGGGCTCGGCGCCCATCGCCCACGCGGCCGCCAAGACGGACGAGCCCGTGTCCGAGGGCGTGGTGGCTCTCCTGGAGCCCTTCATCGACACCATCGTCATCGTCACCATGACGTCCCTGGTCATCATCATGACGGGCGTGTGGAACGACCGCTTCCCCACGCAGATCGAGCTCCGCGGCGGGGACCTGGCCTGGGTGACCCTCGAGGAAGGGGACCGTTTCACGGCGACCGTAGCCCCCGCGGAGCACAGGATCGACGCGGGCCGTCAGGATCTGTCCCGGGTAGGCGGCACCTTCCTGGCCTGGCATGAGGTGGGGGTGGAGGATCTCTTCACGGACGAGGCCATGACCCGCCGCTTCTCGGGGATGATACGTCCCGGACAGGGAGACGCGGTCGGCGACGACGGGCAGACCTACACGGCCCTCTTCGGCATGGCCCCGGAGAGCGGGGCGCCTCTGACCATGGCCGCGTTCCAGCGGGGCCTTGGTGGCGTGGTTGATTGGGGCCACTACGTCGTCATCATCTCCGTCCTCCTGTTCGCCATCTCCACGGCCATCTCGTGGAGCTACTACGGCGACCGGTGCGCCAACTACCTGTTCGGCCGCAAGGCCGTGCTGCCCTACAAGATCGTCTTCGTGCTCATGCACTTCCTGGGCGCGACGGTGCCGCTGGCGGTGGTCTGGTCCCTCGGAGATGTCTTCCTGGCCATCGTCATCTGGCCCAACCTCATCGCTCTCATCTTCCTGTCCGGACAGGTGAAGCAGATGACGGAGAGCTACTTCGAGCGGGAGCCGTGGCGGGAGAACGAGGAGGTCCACCGCCGGCTGAAGGAGCGGGGACGGGAGGCGTAGCCTCAGCGGCGGGGCCCGGGCCCGACGCGCTCCGCCCCCTGGGGCGGGCGCTCCTCGACCACCACCGGGGGCGCCGGCCGGCCGTCGTGACGGTCCGGTACGACACGGGTGAGGTGGAGGAGTTGGACGCGGCGGCCTTCTTCCGCCCGCCCGAGGACATGGACGTCCTCGACCTCAGGGCGCTCGACGGCGCGAAGGGCCGCGTCCTGGACGTGGGGGCTGGCGCCGGAGCCCACGCTCTGGCCCTGGAGGCTCGCGGCCTCGCGGTGACGGCCCTGGAGCTGGTTCCGGAGGCCGCCCGCGTACTTCGGAGCCGCGGTCTGGCCGATGTCGTCGAAGCGGACCTGTGGCGTTTCAGCCCCCGGCGGCGCTACGACACGGTGCTGGCTCTCATGAACGGTGCCGGGCTCGCCGGCACTCTGGGTCGCCTCGCTTCCCTGATCCAGCGCCTGGGATCGTTCCTGGCGCCGGGGGGAGCCCTCCTCATGGACTCCGCCGACCTGACCGAGGACGCCGGCCCGGACACGGGAGACGGTCGCTATCCGGGAGACCTCCAGATCCAGCTCGCCTACCGGGGCGCGAAAGGACCTCCCTTTCCTCACGTCTTCGTGGATCCGACCAGGCTGGAGGCCGCGGCCCGGGCCGCGGGATGGCAAGCCGTGATCCTGGCCCGGGACGGGGAAGGGAGGTACCTGGCCCGCCTCACGTTGGCCGAATCGGCGACGCCACGGGGTCGTCGCGGGTGAGAGTCGCATAGTTCTCAGCTCTGATCCACGATCCGGCCCGGTCGGATCGCGTCGTGCCCGAACCGGTCCCGGAGGTCGTCCATGACCCGGCTGATGGCCCGATCCCGGTCCGTCTCCAGGGCGTCCTCCTCCTCGAACAGGGGGAGCTGGCGGGGGGCGTCGCGTTCCGCGAGCCCGCTCAGCGCCACGCCCAGGAGGCGAACGCCGGTCCGCCGGCGCCGGCGAAGCTCCCCCAGGAGGCCCCGTGCCACGGTGAAGATCGCCGCGTCCGACGCCACGGTATCCGGAACGGTGTGCCCGGCCTGACGGGTCGTGAAGTCGCCGTCCCGGATCTTGACCGTCACCGTCCGGGCCTGGAGGCCCTGGGAGCGCATGGCCCGGCCCGCGCTGGACGCGAGGCGGAGCAGTTCCCGCTCGACCGCGTCGTCGTCCTCCAGATCCTCGGCGAACGTGCGTTCGGAGCTCACGGACTTCCGGGGCTCGTGCCCGGTGACGGGCGTGGGGTCCACGCCCCGGATGCGATCATGGAGCCAGGCACCGCGCGACTCCCCGAACCAGCGTTCGAGCCAGGAACGCTGCACCGGCAAGGCGTCCCGCACCGTCACCAGGCCGCGCCTCTCCAGCGCGGCCGCGAGCGACGGCCCCACCCCGGGCAGGTCCGCGAGCCGGTGCTCACGGAGAAAGGCCGCCTCGCCACCCGGGGGGACCACGTGAACGCCGCCGGGCTTGGCCCGTCGCACCGCGAGCTTGGCCACCACGCGGGTCGTCCCTCCGCCGACGGAGACCGAGATCTCCGTCTCCCGGAGCACCGCGTCCCGGATACGCTGGGCGGTGGCCGCCAGGGCCTCGCCCTTGAATAGACGCTCCGTGCCCGTGAGATCCAGGTAGAACTCGTCGATGGAGGCCGCCTGGACCACGGGGGAGAGGCCCTCGAGGGCTCTGCGCACGGCCTGGCTGCGGGCCGAGCAGGCCCGGCGGGGGACCCCGGTCACCACGGCGTCGGGGCACAGGCGGAGGGCCTGCGCGGTCGGCATGGCCGAGCGCACACCGAAGGCGCGGGCCTCGTACGAGGCCGAGGTCACCACACCCCGACCGGAGGGGGATCCTCCAACGATGACCAGGCGCTCCCTGCCGACACCTTCCGGATCCTCGAGGCGGGCCACCTGGACGAAGAACATGTCGCAGTCCACGAGCAGGATGCTGCGGGCCGGACCCGGGAGCGGCACGACGGACCGCTCCCCCCCGCCCGGGCTCACGGCGCCCCCCTCGGGCCCCGCACACCCGATGCCGCGAGGCCACCTCGCGGAGGGCGCGCCGCGGAACAGCGGGCCGGCCCAGGGGTCATCCTCAGAAATGGTAATCCGACGATCGACCCGTCCGGGTCCCCGGATCCGGCCGGGTCCCGCTCGGGATCCCGAGCCTCCACGACAACTTCATGGGAGATGAGCATGGCCTATCCGTTCGAGCTGCCGGAGCTGGGGTATTCGCACGACGCCCTGGAGCCCCACATCGATGCCCGAACCATGGAGATCCACCACTCCAAGCATCACCAGGGCTACACCGACAAACTCAATGCGGCGCTGGCGGGGCACTCCGCCTTCCATTCCTACTCGGCGGAGCAGCTTCTCCGGGCCCTGGACGCTCTTCCGACGGAGCTGCGTGCCGCCGTCCGCAACAACGGCGGGGGCTTCCATAACCATAGCCTGTTCTGGGCCGTGATGGCGCCCGGCGGAGCGGACCGGCCCGGCGGTGACCTGGCCGGAGCCCTGCACGACGCATTCGGCTCCGTCGAGGCTTTCAAGGAGAAGCTCAGCGGCGCCGCGGGCGCCCAGTTCGGCTCCGGGTGGGGCTGGCTGGCGGTGAGCCCGTTCGGCTTTCTCGAGGTTGTGGCGACGGCGAACCAGGACAGCCCCCTCATCCAGGGCTACACGCCCATCCTGGGTGTGGACGTCTGGGAGCACGCCTACTACCTGAAGTATCAGAACCGGCGGCCCGACTACCTGGCGGCCTGGTGGAGCGTCGTGAACTGGGACGCCGTGGCCCAACGCTTCGAGAAGGCCCGCGGCGGATGGGTGAGCGGCGCCGGTTGATCGCCTGACCTCCAGCGCGTGGGCGGCTCCGGGTCTTTTCCCGGGCCGGGGTCGCCCACCGGAACCCCGGGCGCGTTCGACGCGTAGGAGAGGCGGTGGGGCGGAGGTTTTTCTTGAGGAGACGGCCTGCGACTCGGGCGCGTTTCCCTTGTGCCATCCAATCCGTCTGTTTACCTATGTTCCAGCAGGCCGCCGCCGCGCTGTCATGGGAGGCTGCTTCGCGCGCGAAGTCAGGTCTGAGCGAGGCCCCGTAGCCCTCGCGCGCGGTCGAAACGTGGAACCAGGAATTGGAGATTCTCACCTGAGGCGATGACCGGATCCCGACGTCGTTCGCCGCTCTCCTTCGTCGCTTTGTGCGCGGCGCTGGCGGGCCTTCCGCACCCTGGCGGCGCCCAGAGCCTCCAGGGTTCGCAGGCTTCCCTGGACGTGCAGAACCGCGTCGCCCGGGAGCACGACTTCACGTACATCAGCACCGACGGGCAGGTCACGCGCTTCGTGGGCGCCGGTTACCTGGTCAGGATCGGGGAGAGCGCCGATGTACAGTTGCACGCGGTCTCGTTTCCGTATGCCCGGCCGGAGGTGGAGGTGTTCGTTCGCCGCCTGGGGTCCCAGTACCGGGCGGCGTGCGGCGAGAAGCTCGTGGTCACCAGCCTGACCCGCCCTCTGACTCGGCAGCCCAGGAACGCCTCGGACCGGTCCGTGCATCCCACGGGGATGGCGGTGGATCTCCGGAGAAGCGGCTCCCAAACCTGCCGGGCGTGGCTGGAAGACCTCCTGCTCAGCCTCGAGCGGGGAGGTATCCTGGAGGCCACGCGCGAGCGCTTCCCTCCCCACTATCACGTGGCGGTCTTTCCACGGACCTACGCGGCCTACGTCGACAGGATGACGAGCAACGCGTCCGCGACCGATGCCGGCGTCCGGGAGTACCGTGTCCGGCCGGGGGACTCGCTGTGGGCCATCGCCCGGGAACACGGCACTACCGTGGACCGGCTCAAGACCGAGAACGGACTCCGCTCGTCCGTCATCTTCGCGGGTCAGGTCATCGGCGTTCCGGTCACCCGCTGACGGCTCCCCGTCACGGGCCGTCGGTGGATTCCGGGCTTTGGCGCTCTCCAGCCAGGGCTGGCTGACCCGTCTCGTCGACCCCCCACAGGAGGAGCATTCCTCCCTGATAGTCGAGCAGCTCCGGGGGGTCTCCGGGTTGCTGAGGTACCAGCAGCACCGGGATGCGGTCCGGGTAGGCGGCGAGCAGAGGCGCATTCCGCTCGGGCCCCAGGTCCCGCACCACCAGAGCGCCTCCCGCCTCGCCGGGCAGGGCCGTTTGCCAGAGGAGGGGAGCCAACTCCACCACCCCCAGCCGGTCCGAGACGACCTCGCGCAGGCAGGAGAGGCTGAGAGCGCGGCTCGGGTCGAGACGAGCCACGTCGCCCGGGGACAGCGGCGTCGGCAGCAGGTGAGCCGGGGTCCCGGGAAGCGCGCTCAGGTCCAGCGGGGGCAACCTCCCCTGGCCAGCCGTCCTCGCCGTGGCGTACTCGTGGAGGGCACACAGGTCGTTGCGGCGAAGCCCTGACTCCACCGAGTCCCGGCGCATGCCCGAGGCGGCCAGAGTCGAGGCGACCCGGTTGGCCCAGGTCCCGTGGGCGAATACCAGGAGCGGACCCCGCACGGCGGTGGCCGGCAAGGCGGTCTGCGCGAGCTGATCTGGCGCCCACGTGTAGCCGCCGAACCGGGCCGGGAGAAGGACCACGCCACCCACCAGGGCCAGCACTCCCACCCAGATCGCCGCCCGGGACGCCCGCGTGCGGGCCGGTGGGCAGCGTGCGTCCCGCCCGGCGGTGCCGGGATCGCGTCCCGCCTCGGCCAGGGTGGCGATCCCGAGGGTGGCCAGGGCGATCCAGGCGGGGGCCGCTTCCACGAGCATGCGGGGTCCCATGTGCTGCCCGTGATGCCAGTAGGCGGCGTTGGCAAACACCGGAACGAGGGCCCAGCCCACGAGCAGGCGCGTCCCCTGGGCCAGCCGGGGCGCCACCATCAGGAGCACTCCGACGAGGGTCGCCGTGGACAGCGGGGTCTCCAGGAGGTGGAGGCCCAGCGTGCCCAGGTCGGCGGCGGTGTAGCCCACCGCCTCCCGGAGTCCGTACAGATTGCCCCACGGGTCCGGGTGGAAGCCGAGGCCGTGCCGCGGCCCGAAGGCCACACCGTACCCGAGACGGGTCGCGCCGCCGAAGAGACGCAGGTTGTAGGCGAAGAGGCACACGGCGAAGGGGAGGCCTCCCAGGGCCGCCAGCGCCAGGCGCCGGGCGAGCCATCCCGCGGGCCGGCCGTCCCTCCACCAGGACGCGACCCAGACGCCCGCGCTCAGATAGGTGCCGAGGACGAGTCCCATCCACGGGCGCGAGGTCACCATCACTCCGACGGCGGCGCCGGCCAACACCGCCCATGCGGCCCTGCCCTCCCAGGCGCGTAGCGCGGCGTAGAAGATCACCGACGCGGCCGCGACAGCGCTCACGTGGCTCAGGTAGCCGCTGCCCAGGAAGATGAGGAACGGGCTCAGGGCCACCAGAAGGGCCGCGAGACGGCAGATGGCGGGACGGTGCGGAAAGAGCCGGCCGAGCGACAGGAGGAGGAGGGGCGGGACGATGGAGAGGAGCATGGGCCCCACCAGCCAGGGGACGCCCGCCGCCAAGCCCAGGGCGAGGAGGGCCGTGTGCCCGGGTGGGTACACCGACGCCCACCCCGAAGGCGTGACGAGGGAGTTCTGGATGAGGCGAGCCGCTTCGGGGTAGGGCAGGGGGCCCGCCAGGACGCCAGCGGCGAAGTAGCGGGCGTGAAGGAGCTGCGCCATCTCGTCCAGAAGCCTCGGCATGCCGCGATGGACGCCCAGCGAGGCCGCCACGCCCAGCCCCAGAGCCAGGAGGCCCAGGCCCAGCGCGAAGGCTCCGGTGGACGGGGCGGCGAGGACGCGCCGAGCGCGCTCGAGCCCGGCCGTCACGGCCCCCGCCGGCACGAGCACGGTCAGGACCACCGCCATGCCCAGGACCACGAGAGAGCCGGCCCACACCAGATCCATGGCGAGGTCGGCTGTCACGACGGTGGACGCGCCCGCGGGTCCCGCGCGTTCCGGCACCAGGAGCCGGTGGAGCGGCAGGCCGGTGAACGCCAGGACGAGGGCCCCGAGGGCCCGGCGGGCGCGGCGGGCGACGCGGTCGGCGGTCACACCCAGAGGTCCACCGGCCGGAACGCGTCGACGTCCACCAGTCCCTGGTCCGTGAGCTTCAGGGAGGGGATCACCTCCAGGCCGAGAAACGACATGGCCATGAAGGGATCGTGGAGGGGCGAACCCAGGCTCCGGGCGGCGGCCACGACTTCGTCGAAGGCCCGGCGCACCTCCTCGATGGGCCGCCCCGACATCAGCCCGCCGATGGGCAGCGCCAGCGTGGCTCGGACTGCCTCTCCGACCGCCACCGCGAGCCCGCCTCCCATGTCCGTCACGGCCCGTGCGGCGGTCAACATCGACGCGTCGTCGACCCCCACCACGATGATGTTGTGGTGGTCGTGGGCCACGGTGCCCGCCATGGCGCCCTCCCGGAGGCCCATTCCCTGGACGAGTCCGAGGCCCACCCGCCCACTGCCGCCGTGGCGTTCCAGCACGGCGATCTTGAGGAGGTCCCGCCCCGGATCCGCGACCACGAGGCCTTCCTCCACCGTCGGCTCCGTCTCACCGCTCAGCGTGACGATCTGGTTCTCCACGACGCCGATCACGCGGGCAAGGCCGCCCCGCGCGGGGATGCGAAACATCTCCCGCGAGAGCGTTACGCGCATCGAGGGCGGAAGCTCCGCCGCAACGGGAACGCGCCAGGGCTCGGGCACGCCGTCGCGGGCCGCCAAGCGGCCTCCGGCGTAGACTCGCTCCACGGGAAGCGTGCGGAGGTCGGAGGTGATCACCAGGTCCGCCCTGCGTCCCGGGGCGATCGCCCCGCGATCCCGGAGGCCGAAGTAGTCGGCGGGGTTCAGGGTGGCCAGGCGGAGCGCCTCCAGCGGATCGACGCCCGCCGCCACGACCCTTCGCACCATCGCGTCGATCCCGCCCTCGTCGAGGAGGTCGGGGGGCTGCCGGTCGTCGGTGCACAGGGCGATGCGGCGCCGGTTGGCCGGAGTCAGGGCGGGGAGGAGGGCGTCCAGGTTGCGGGCGTTCGTGGCTTCCCGCAGGAAGATGAAGAGGCCTCGGCGGAGCTTCTCCAGGGCTTCCTCCGCGGTGGTACACTCGTGGTCGGAGCCCGGGCCGCCCAGAACGTACGCGTTCAGAGCCGGGCCCGGACGCCCGGAGCGTGGCCGTCGACCGGCGAGCCCGTGAACGCATCGATCTTGGCCAGGATGGACGCATCCCCGTGGATCACGCCCGGGAAGTTCATGACCTCGGCCAGGCCGATGACCCTGGGATGATCCGCGAGGGTCAGGAGAGCGCCGGCGTCCAGCGTGGCGCCCGCCGTTCCCATCGCGGTCGCGGGAACGCAGGAGCTGGCCATGACCAGCACGGAAAGGGGGAGGCCCTCGCTTGCCTCCAGCATGTAGCGGATCCCGTCCAGCCCGTGGACGTTGGCGATCTCGTGTGGGTCGGACACCACGGTCGTGGTGCCCCGGGGCACGACGGCGCGGGCGAATTCCGAGGGTGTCACCAGGCTGGACTCGATGTGGACGTGGGCGTCCAGGAGGCCCGGGACCAGGAAGGCGCCATCCAGGTCAACGATCTCCGGTCCGTCGTAGCCGGAGCCCACGCCGACGATCACTCCGCCGTGCACCGCGACGTCCGCGCGCTCGATCTCGGCGGTGAACACGTTGGCGATGCGTCCTCCCCGAAAGACGAGGTCCGACGGTCGATCCTGCCGGGCCGCCGCGAGTCGTTCGTCCCTGGTCATGGGTCTCCCTGGGTCTGGGGGCGGCGGACGGGTGGAGGGGAAGCGGGACGAATCTGACCCGGGCCGGTACGCCCTCGCCACCTGTTGCAAATTGCCAAAGGCGCTCCGTTGCACTCTGCAAGAGCGACGGTTACCCTTGTGGGCCCGCCACCCCTCCGGACGGAGACTCACGTGAAGGCCGAGACGGCGCCGCACGGTCTTACCTTCAGCCGCAAGGACCTCCTGCGCTGGCTCTACCTGGGCCGGCTCGCGGTGGTCAGCGGCGTGCTGGCCGGCGCGCTGGCCCGGTGGCTCGTGGCGGAGCCTCGGGACACGCGGGTCGCCACCGGGGTGTTCATTCTGGGCCTGGCGGCGTCCGCCGCGTCCTGGTGGTACACCCATCTGCTGGATCGGGAGCCGAGCGAGAACTTCCTGTACGGGCAGCTCATCCTCGACGTGATCCTCGCCACCGCCATCGTCGGCGTCACCGGCGGGGACGACAGCACGTTCGCGCCCCTCTACATCCTCGTCATCGCGGAGGGTGCCCTCCTCCTGCCGCTCGCCGGGGGTGTGCTCATCTCGGGCCTTGCCAGCATCCTCTACTTCGCCGTGATCGTGTGGCGCTTTCAGGGGACGCTGACGCCCGCGGTAGGCTACCAGATCCTGCTTTTCGTCGTGGTGGCGTTCGCCACCGGCATACTGGGAGATCGCCTGAGACGCGCGGGGCTGGCCCTGGGCACGGTCACCTCGGAGTTGCGCCAGCTCCGGCTCGACACGGGGGACATTCTCGCTAACGTCTCCACGGGCGTGTTGACTGTGGACGGGTCGGGCCGCCTCGCCTACCTGAACCCGGCGGGGGAGGAGCTCCTGGATCTGAAGGCCTCCCACTGGCTCGGCGCCCCGGTGGTGAGCACGGTGGAGCGCATCGCTCCCGGAATGGGCAAGGTCCTTCTCCGTTCCATCCAGGAGAGCCTGCCCATCTCCCGCTTCAAGACCCGAGCCCGCAGGAGAGGGGAGGAGATCACGCTGGGCGTGAGCACGGCGGTCCTGCGCCGGGAGGGGGGCGGTCTTCCCTCCGCCACGGCTCTGTTCCAGGACATCACGGAGCTGGAGCGCATCGATGTGCTGGACCGAAGAGCGGAGCGCCTCGAGGCGGTGGCCGAGCTGTCCGCCTCGCTGGCGCACGAGATAAAGAACCCCCTGGCCTCGATCCGGAGCGCCGTGGAGCAGC
This sequence comes from Longimicrobiales bacterium, assembly GCA_036396575.1. Taxonomy (GTDB): domain Bacteria; phylum Gemmatimonadota; class Gemmatimonadetes; order Longimicrobiales; family Gaopeijiaceae; genus DASWKP01. The sequence continues at coordinate 19,263 of DASWKP010000303.1, forward strand.
TTTCGGCGGGGGCGCTGGCACAGGACGACCGCAAGGTTCTGGAGAAGCTGGTGCTGAGCGAGTCGGACCGGCTGAGCCGACTCCTGTCCGAGTTCCTGGAGTTCAGTGGTATGACCACGGTATCCCCGGAACCCATGGACCTGACGGAGCTCGTGAGGGGATGTGTGGCTCTGGTACGGCAGCACCCCGACTGCGGCATGGACCCGAATCGCATCGTGTGCAGGGGCCTGGAACACCCGGTCGTGATTCCAGCCGACCAGGATCTCCTGCACCGCGCCGTCTTCAACATCCTCCTCAACGCCGTCCAGTTCTCCGGGCCCGAGGGTTCAGTGCACGTGATCCTCGACGGCAGCCCGGCCGGGGTGCCCGGTGAGGTCACCCGACTCGAGGCTCCGGTGCGCCTGGCCATCCAGGACTCTGGCCCGGGCGTGGACCCGGCGGACCTTGAGCGGATCTTCGATCCTTTCTACACGACGCGGCGACGGGGGAGCGGCCTGGGGCTGGCGGTCGTGCACAGGGCGGTCGA
>DASWKP010000304.1:0-6756 GCA_036396575.1 Longimicrobiales bacterium
GGCTGGGGGCCATTCTCCAGGTTCTGGAGGACCCGGAGCACCAGATACGCGTCGTCCAGGAGGCCCGCGAGCCCCTGGGTCATCTCCGGGATCAGGTCGACGGGCTGCAGGAAGTACCTCTCCGCGTGATCGAGCAGCGGCTGGATGACCATCGTGAGGTTCCGTTCCCGGGCCTCGAGGGAGGCCCGCGCCAGAAAGACCGGTACGGACTCGATCACCTCCACCGCGACCTCGGCCGTCTCCGTCACCTCCGCGTCGGAAGCATCGGGAAGGCGCCGGCGGATCCAGCGCTCGAGGGACTCCGGGCCACGAGCCTTGGCGCTGTCGATGACGGCCTGGATCTCGTCCAAGCGCACGGGGGGGTCTCCGTCGGAGGGAACGGCGGGGCAAGGAACGCGCCAATGTACGGCGTGGGCCGGGATCGGTCCAACGAGGGGGGAGACTCCCCCGGACGCACAGAGGCCCGGCAGGGCTTTCGCCCCACCGGGCACTCTCCGTGGACGCGACCCACGTCCCGAGCCCCACACGTCCTCCGGTCGCGCCCTACCCCACCGTTGCCATCGTGCCAGCGCCTCCCCCCATCGTCGTCCGCCCAACCATGGCGCCGCACGCTTCCCCTCCACCACGTCCTGACCAACCTGCCGGTCGTCGAACCGGTTGGAAGCCCCCGGCCCCTGCCGGGCGGCCTCTGCGGTGATGACGATTACAAACTCCGTGCCACACCCATATGATCCTTCGCAAATTGTTGAGTGGCAACGAGTTGCAATCGAATTGGTCCGGAACCGTTCAGCGGGCGAGGCTCTGGCCGGTGTCCGCTTCCGGGACAGGCGCGTCCGGATTCCGGGACGCGCGCCGGGTTCACCCCCGGAGGAGGCCCATGAAGCGTTCGGCGAGACGGGGCCCGGCCCCTTCGTCCTCGTGCTTGAAGAAGACCCACGCGTCGCTCCACCCCGCGTCTTCCACCCGCGCCGCCCAATCGGCGAGGAGCCCGTCCTCGTATTCCTCACGGCGGAGGCGCGCGTATCCGAAGGGGGCCGTGGACACCAGGGGCGGGTCCTTGTCGGGGTCGCCCGTGTCGGCCGCCACCAACGCGGCGCCGTGGGAGCGCAGCGTCTCGAAGACCTCGTCGTCGAACCAGGACGTGCTCCGAAACTCGAAGGCGGCCCGGACGTCTTCCGGGATCCGAGCCAGGAAAGCGTCCAGCACCGCCACGTCCTTCTTCAGCCATGGAGGCGTCTGGAAGAGGATCGGCCCCCGCTTGGCACCCAGCTCCGTGGAGTTGGCCAGGAGATAGTCCAGGGCGTCGGCCGCGTCGCCCCCGAGCTTGGCCTGGTGCGTGATGCGCCGGGACGCCTTGAGGACGAAGGAGAAGTCGTCGGGCGTCTGCTCCGCCCAGCCGGCGAGCACCTCCCTCCTGGGCATGCGGTAGAACGTGTTGTTCACCTCCACGCCGCGGAGGCGCTCGCTGTAGTACCGGAGCATCTCGTCCGCCGGGAGGTCCTCCGGGTAGAAGGGCCCCTTCCACTCCTTGTACGACCAGCCGCTGGTCCCCACCCACACGTTCATGGCATCCTCACGAGACGGGTTGTGCCCTCCGACGACAAGTTACGCGGGTGTGAGCCGACACGCCCACCTCGTATGTTTACGTCCATGCGCCTCTTCCTGGTCCGCCTCGCCCCTGAACTGACGATCAAGTCCCGCCGCACGCGGCGGAGGTTCCAGCGCCGTCTCGTCCGCAACATGGAGGACGCTCTGGCGTCGGGAGGCTTCGACGGCTCGGTCGAGGAGCGCTGGCACCGGATCATGGTCACGGCCTCGGTCCCCGAGGCGGGACCGCACCTGGCCAGGATCTTCGGCGTCAGCTCCGTCTCCCCGGTGGACGCGGTCGTCGCCGCCGACCTGGACGCCATCGTCGCGGCGGGCTCCGACCTCTACGCCGAGCGCGTGCGGGGCAAGCGCTACGCCGTGAAGGCGAGGCGCACCGGGCGGCACGGCTTCTCCTCCCAGGACGTCCGCGTGCGACTCGGCGCGGCCCTGAACGCCGGGGCCATCGTGGACCTGGACGACCCGGAGGTCACCGTCTCCGTGGAGGTTCGGGACCACGAGGCGTTCCTCTACAGCGAGCGCATCCCCGGCGCGGGCGGGCTTCCCGTGGGCACCCAGGGGACGGCCGTGTGCCTCATCTCCGGGGGGTACGACTCAGCGGCGGCGGCATGGCTCATGCTCAAGCGCGGCGTGAGCCTGGAGTACGTCTTCTGCAACCTCGCCGGGCTCTCCTACGAGCGCTCGGTCGCCCTGGTCACTCGGGTGCTGGCCGAGGGGTGGAGCCACGGGTATCACCCGAAGCTCCACGTCGTGGACTTCCAGGGCGTCATCGAAGACCTCCGGGCCAACGTGACGCCCCGTTACTGGCAGGTGGTTCTCAAGCGCCTCATGTACCGAGCGGCGGAGGGGGTCGCCGGGAACGTGGACGGAGAGGCCATCGTCACGGGCGAGTCCCTGGGGCAGGTCTCCTCGCAGACGCTGGGCAACCTGCGCGCCATCGACGACGCCGCCACGCTCCCGGTCTTCCGGCCGCTGCTCGGGCTGGACAAGAACGAGATCATCGCTATCGCGGAAAGGGCGGGCACGGCCGCCCTGAGCGCCCGCATCCGGGAGTACTGCGACCTCCTGGCGGAGCGGCCCGGGACCCACGCCAGACCCGCCGCCGCGCGGGACGAAGCCTCCAGGGTGGACATGGCCGCTCTGGACGCGGCCGTGCGGGGGCGCCGGGTGCTGGACCTGCGGCGCATGCGGGCCCGTGAGCTGGTGGACGACTACGTGTTCCTGGACGCCGTGCCGGAGGACGCCACCGTGTTGGACTGCCGCCCGGCCCACCATCATCGGGTGTGGCACTACCCGGGAGCGGAGCGTTGGGACCCCGGGGAGCTCCTGCTGCACCTGGGGGATCTGGACAAGGAGCGTACTTTCGTCTTGTACTGTGACCAGGGCGTCCAGACCGCCCACGCGGCGGAGCTGATGCAGCGGGTCGGGTACGACGCCTATTCGTTCCGGGGCGGCACCCGGGCCATCCGGCGATATCACGAACGCGCCGCCGGCCCTCCGGAGGCCCCCGCCAACACGACCTGAGCCCCCGACGGGCCAACAGAAACCAGATGCTGTCATCCCTCCGCAGGAGCCTGGACCTCCGGGAAGGCGAGGACCGTCTTCTCGTCGTCCTCGCGGGGTTCCTGTTCTTCACGACGGCGGCCAAGAGCTTCCTTCTGGCGGCGAAAAACAGCCTGTTCCTCAACGTCTTTCCCGCGGAGCGCATTCCAGAGGTTATGGTGGTGGCGGCCCTGTTCACGGCCGTCGTGGCCACCCTGTTCACCGGCGTCACGCCCAGGCTCCGGCGCCGCGTCTTGGCCGTCGGGGTCACGATCACCTTCGGCGGCGCCCTCCTGGCGGGCTTCGTGGCGTTCCGGTTCGACGCGCGAGCCGCCTACGGTATCTACCTGCTGGCGTCGGCCGTCGAGATCCTGGCCCTGACCCACGCCTGGGACTACATCGGCGACCTTCTCACCGGACGGCAGGCCAAGCGGCTCGTGCCGCTCCTGGGGGCGGGGTCCAGCATGGCGGCGGTCGTGGCGGGCTTCGCCGTGGGCCCCCTGGCGCTGGCCCTGGGCTCGGAGGCGTTGCTGTGGCTGGCCGCGTCCCTCCTGGGTGTGGCCCTCCTTTTCCTGTGGAGGGTCCGCGAACCCGTCACGGAGGGGGAGCCGGGGGGGAGTCTGATCGAGCAGGCCACGCTGGGCTTCAGGAGCCTGGTGGTCAACCCGCTGCTTCTGGTCCTGGCGGGGACGATGGGCCTGCTCATGCTCACCGGGACGCTGGTGGACTTCCAGTGGAAGCTGGCGGTCCAATCCCGCTACCAGGCGGATCAGATCGCCGTGGTCTTCGGGCTGCTGGAGGCCGGAGTCGGAGCGGGCGCGCTGGCGGTCCAGGTCTTCTCGTCCCGTGTCCTCTTTCCCCGGCTCGGCGTCAGCACGTCCTCGCGGATCCACGCGGGGACCATCACCGCCTGGGCCACGGCCTCTCTCCTGTCCGGGTCCTTCCTGGTCCTGGCGATCCTCCGGCTCCTGGACGACGTCCTGGAGCAGAGCATCCAGAAGGCCACCGAGCAGGTGTCGCTCCTGCCCTTCCCCACCCGCGTGCGGAACGCGGCGTTCACCATCCTGGACGGCGTCCTCAAACCCATGGCCCAGGCCTCGGCGGCGCTTCTGGCCTTCGCTCTGGTCACGCGACCCGACATCCTGGGTTGGGTCATCATCGCGTCGGCCAGCGCCGCCTTCCTGGTGGTGTCCCGTCACGCGAGGGTGTACCTGGCGGCCCTGGAGGAGGCCCTCTCCAAGCACCTGGTGGACTTCAAGTCCCTGGGAGCGGGGGCCCTGGCCCTGGATCGCACGGCGCTCGTCGCTCTGGAGAAAGGGCTGTACGACCCCGACCCCACGGTGGTCGTTTTCTCCCTTTCCCTCCTGGAGGAACTGCCGCCCGCCGACACCGCGCCCATGGCCCTTCCCCTGCTGGAGCACAAGGTGCCAGAGGTGCGCGCGGCGGCCGTGTCGGTGCTGGGCGCGATGGCGTCGGACAGTGGCAGGCTCGTGCGTGACCGACTGGTGGAGCGCCTCGACCAGGAGGACGACCCCCAGGTCCTCGATCACATCATCTCGGCGCTGGGCGTCCTGGACGGCCCGGCCTCGGCGGAGCACCTGCGCCGGTTCGTGGATCACCCGGAGCCGGTGGTGCGCAAGTCGGCTCTCACGAGCCTGGCGGCCCACGCCCCCCGGGAGGTCCACGAGCGCATCGAGGACCTGCTCCACGCCGGTGACGTGACGGGGCGGGAAGTGGGCCTGGAGGTCGTGGGCCGGCTCGGCGACGAGCGCTTCCTGCCCGACGTGACAGCGTCCGTGACCGACCCGGCCCTGCGCACCACCGCTCTCAAAGCCCTGGGCTCGTTCGGCGTGGCGGCTCTCCCGGCCCTGGACGGGCTTCTGGCGCGTGACGATCTGCCCTTCCCGGTCAAGCGGAGCCTCGTTACGACCCTGGCCGGAATCCAGGACGCTGGGGCCCGCGGTCGCCTGCTCCAGCTCGTCTCCCACAGCCGCCTCGGGCCCGCCGCCCTGACGTCCCTGAAGCGCCTCCGCGCCGCCGGCGACATGGAGAGGGTCCCGCCCTCCGACCTCCGGCCCCTGCTCCGCCACGAAGTCACGCGAGGCGCCCGCTACGCGCTCCTGGCCTCGGCGCTGGGCGAACTCGAGGACCGACCCAACCTCCGCTTCGTGGCCAGCGAGGTGGACGAGCTCCGCATCCGGCACATCCATCGGGTCCTGGCGGTCCTGACGCTGGGCTACGAGCCCTCGGGACTGTCCAAGGTGGGCGTCAACCTCTTCGCCACCGACGCCTCCCGGCGGAGCAACGCGCTGGAGTACCTGGAAGGCAGCCTGGAACCCGAAGACGCCGCGCTGGCGGTGCCCCTGGCCGAGTTCGCGCCGGGAGAGGAGTCACACCGCCTGGACCAGCTCGTGGGCGACAGCCGGCGCATCGCCGAGCATCCTCTGGAGATGCTGGCGGGTGACGACGAGTGGTGGCCCCGCGCCCTGGCGGCCTTCGCCTCGGGCCCCCAGGTTGATGCTGACGCTGGACAGGCCCGCCCGGAGGAGGAGATGCTCCCGATCATCGAGAGGGTCATGCTCCTGAAGGGGTCCGACCTCTTCAGGAACTTCCCGGGTGAGGAGCTGGCCGGCATCGCCGAGCTGACCGAGGTCGTTCTCCTGCAACCGGGGGAAACGCTCTTCGAGCAGGGCGACCGCGGGGACGCCTACTTCCTGGTGGTGTCCGGGGGCATCCGTATCATCCGGGACGGCCACGAGCTGGCCCTCCTGGGCGCCCGGGAAGGGTTCGGGGAGATGGCGATCCTGGACCAGGAGACGCGCTCGGCCACCGCGCGCGCGTCAGACGCCACCGCCCTCCTGCGCATCGACCGGGACAGCTTCGACCAGCTCGTGGAGCGGAATCCCGCAGTGGCGCGGGGCATCTACCGCGTCCTGACACAGCGGCTGCGGAGCACGCTGGCGCGAGTGGCCGCCGGAGGCTGACATCCTCCGGGGCTGGCCAGGGCGACTTCCCACGACCGAATCGACCGCCATGACCGATATGAACCGACTGCGGCCCGACGAGCTCTACGCCCACTGCGACCCGGAGAGCCTGGGGTTCCGGACCACGGCCGAGATCTCCCCCCTCGAAGGCGTCCTCGGCCAGAACGAAGCCATGGACGCCCTGCGTTTCGGGATCTCCATCCGATCTCCGGGCTTCAACCTGTTCGTGTTGGGGCTTCATGGTTCCGGACGTCACACCTTCGTTCGGCAGGCCCTGCGCAGCCGCGCGGCCGAGCAGCCCACGCCCTCGGACTGGTGCTATGTGGCGGACTTCCAGGACGCTCGGCGCCCCCGAGCGCTGGAGCTTCCGCCGGGCCGCTCCATGGACCTGCGGGACGATATGGAGCAGCTCACCGTGGATCTGCGGGCCTCCGTCCCCAGGGCGCTGGAGTCGGAGGACGTGGCGACCCGGCGCACGGCCATCGCCGAGGAGCACGCGCGGGTGGCCAGCAACGTGGTGGAGCGTTTCAGAGGGGAGATCGAGGCAGATGGACTGGTCGCGTTGGCGGGTAACACCGACTCGATGATGATCGTGCCGGCGCAGGACGGCGAGCCGCTGACCCGG
>DASWKP010000305.1:0-3734 GCA_036396575.1 Longimicrobiales bacterium
GACCTTGAAGATGGCGCTGAATCCCACCACGAAGAGGACCGAGTGGAGCATGACCTCCTTGCGGTCCGGTGCCCCCTGGAGGTCCTCGAGGCTCATCCCCGTGACGAACGACAGGTAGCTGGGCACCAGGGGCAGGACACACGGCGACAGGAACGACAGGACTCCCGCGCTCAGCGCGATCACCAGCGTGATGGACTCGGTCAAGACTCTGTCTCCGCCTCTTCGTTCTCTACGTGTGGCGCCCGTTCCTCGACTCTGGCCCTGCGAGCCTGGAAGTACGCCCTCGCCCCGGTAACGATCCCCATCCAGAGCAGCATCACGGCCACCAGCCAACCCACCAGCTCGGGCAGGAAGGCCGCGACGATCCCCATCACGAGGACCAGCGTGGCCACCGTGCCCAGCACCGTGCGATCCTCCCGTCCCAGGGTGCGATTGCCCGCCAGCGCGTCCCCCAGGATCGTGGACGCCCGCACCACGTGGGCCAGGTTGATCCGCGCGGCTCCCGTGCCACGACGGCTCACCGAAGCGCGCAGCTCCCGCTCCAGCCTCTGCGACAACGTCCCCTCCGGATCCAGGGGATGTTTGGGCGGCTCCCGGAGCGCCGGAAGGTCCCCGGCCCGGACGGGCACCCGAACACCGGGGAGCACGATCTCCACCGACGAAGCCAGGTCCGCCAGGAAGAGGCCCTCGAGCTGGCCGGCGAGCCCCTCATCGAGAACGCCCACGTCCATCTCCCAGTTCCCGAGAAGGCTCGCGGCGTTCAGGTTGCTGGAGCCGACCCGGCACCACACGCCGTCGGCCACGGAGGTCTTGGCGTGGATCATGGGGCCCTGCCACTCGAACAGGCGGACGCCGGCGTCCATGAGGAAGCGGTAGCCGCTCCGGGAGACGCTGCCCACCAGAGGCCAGTTGTTGGTGCCGGGCAGGAGGACCCTCACGTCCACGCCGTCCCGGGCAGCGGCGGCCAGGGCCTGAGACACGGGCGCGGGCGCCACGAAGTACGGATCCGTGATCCAGAGCCGCTCCCGCGCGTGCGCCGCCACGAGGGTCAGCGCCCGGTAGACGCGGGACCGTCCGGGCTCTCCCTCGATGAGCCAGACCGGAGTATCGCCCACCTGAGGACGGTCGCGGGCATCCTCCCGAAGCCCTGCCGGGAGTGGGTCCCCCACCTCTGCCCAGATGCGCTCGAAGGCGCGGCTCGCCGCCGCCGCCGCGGGGCCACGGATCTCCACGCCGGTGTCACGCCAGGGCGGCCGGTCGCGGCCTCCAGCCCACGCGGCGCCCACGCAGAAGCCTCCCACGAAGGCCACCTCACCGTCCACGCACACGAGCTTGCGGTGGTCCCGCTGGAAGACGCCCAGGGGGTTACGCACCGAGGGAGGATTGAACGCCCGCACCACGACGCCCGCGTCCTTCAGGGGCCGCCAGTAACGGCGGGGCGTGGCCCAGCAGCCCACCCAGTCGTACAGAAGGTGAACCGGTACCCCCGCCCTCGCTTTGGACACCAGGGCATCCCGAAAGGCTCGCCCCACGCGGTCGTCCCGGATGATGTAGTTCTCGAAGTGGACGTAGCGCGTCGCGCCGTCGATGGCTTCGAGCCAGGCCTCGAAGGTGCTGCTTCCCTCGAACTGAAGGCGCAGGGCGTTGCCGTCGATGCGAGCCGAGCCCGTCGCCCTCACGAGGGCGTGGTTGGGAACGTCGGGGAGGCCCTCGGGAGCCCGCCCCTCCCCCTCGTCCGCTCCGGAAGTGGTGAGGGCGGAGGGAGGGTCGTTCACGGTACCCCCGTCACGTCCCCGAACCGGTAGGCCAGTAGCTTGTACACCAGCTTGGCCGCCAGAAAGTCCGGCGCGTTCAGGCCTGGGATGGGAGCCAGCTCCACCACGTCACACCCCACGACCTCTCGCTCCCGGAAGACCCTGCGAAGGAACGTCAGGGTCCGGTACCAGTCGCCGCCCCCGGGCTCGGGCGTCCCCGTGGACGGCATGAGGGACGGATCCAGGTAGTCCACGTCGAAGGTGAGGTATACCCGGGGCCCCAGTGCCTCAATGGCACGGTCCATCCAGGCGTCGTCCCGCCACATGTCGTCGGCCCAGACCAGCGTGACCCCGTCCGCGGCGCGGGCGACCTCCACTTCCTCGGAGCACAGGGCGCGGACCCCCACCGACACGAGGTCCACCCGGTCGATGACCCTCGCCATCGCGGACGCGTGAGAGCTTTCGGTGCCCTCGTAGCTGGCCCTCAGGTCCGCGTGGGCGTCCATCTGCAGGACGGTGAGGTGGGCGCCCTCCCGCTGGGCCCGCTCCGCGTGGGCCAGGATCGCGGGAGCCGAGATGGAGTGCTCGCCCCCGAGCATGACCAGAAAGCGATCCCCGCAGGCGTCCAGAACGCGGTCGTAAGCGCGCCGGAGCTCGGCCATGGCGGCGTCGGGACCGGCCCGGGTGAGCTCGACAGCGGGGAGCGTGTGGATGCCCACACCCGCCGGTTCAAGGTCCATCTCCCGGTCGTACAGCTCCACGTAACGAGACGCCTCCAGGAGTGCCCGTGGGCCGTTTCGGGTACCGGAGCCCCACGATGTCGTGGCCTCGTACGGCACCGGCAGGACAACGGCTCGCGCCGGCTCGAAGGCCGAAGCTTCGTCGTCCAGGCCAAGGAACCGGTGGGGCAGCTCCCACGGAAGGTCGGGCAGGACTGGCGAAACGTTCACCGCCCCCCTTCCCTGGGCGCCGGGCTCGACTCGATTCGGCATGGCGTCGTCAGATCGTCTCGATGGGGCAGGTGAGCCCCTGGTCCTCGAGTTCCACCCCCGCGTCACCACACTCCCGACACAGGCCGTAGATCTCCAAGCGGTGCCGCGCGGGCTTGAAGCCCAACTCCACCTCCACGCGGGCCTCGATGGCCTCGACCTCCTCACTGCGAAATTCGATGACCTTGCCGCACTCCACACAGATGAGGTGCTCGTGGATGGGCTCCCGGGAGAGGCGGTGCTCGTATCGCTTGAAGCCCTCTCCGAAGTCGTGCTCGGCTACCAGCTTGCTCTGGACGAGGAGGTCCAGCGTCCGGTAGATGGTCGCTTTGCCGATGCGCTCCTGGCGGCGCCGCAGAACCTGCTCGATGTCCTCCACCGACAGGTGGCCCGACGAGGAGAACACCACTTCGGCCACCCGCTCCCTCTGTTGGGTGACGGGCAGTCCCTGGTCGCGGAGGTAGCGGCCGAAGAGCCGGATGAAGGGCAGAGCGACGGGTGCGGACTTCACGATTCTCCTATGGGCTCCTTCATCAGCCGCGGGTCGAAACCGGCCATCAACTCCTCGAACAGCGCGGCGTCGCCGTGCAGGAGCACTTCCCTGGGATCGCCGAGCTCGTCCCCGCTGCGCTTGACCACGCCGTCCATGACCCGAGGCAACCGGTCGGGAGGGGCTTCGCCCTCCTCCCGGAGGCCGTGCTCGATGACCAACCCCTTGCCCGTGCGTTCCGCGGTGTACGCCGCGGTGTACAGCCGTCGCCGTTCCTCGGCGGGAGCCGTGTCCGATTCCCCCTCAAGCGCAGCGGGAGCGTATCGGCTGGCGGCCACCAGGCCCCGCTCGGTGCGGCCGCGGATCCTCGCCGGAAAGATCCAGAGCCGATCCAGGGTCTCCGGTCCGAGCCGGGCGGCGAGCATGGCCAGCGTACGTGGCAGAGCTTCGGGCACGCCGGGCTCCGAGTCACGCTCCAATCTACGTGTCTCCGGGGTCAGG